>NC_014915.1:0-92500 GCF_000174795.2 Geobacillus sp. Y412MC52
ATTTTTTTAAACAAACGATCATCCTCTGACTTAAGGGAGGGGCAACGGGTGGAAAATATCCATGACTTATGGGATCACGTGCTCGCGGAGATTGAACAAAAAATCAGCAAGCCGAGCTTTGAAACTTGGCTCAAGTCAACAAAAGCCCACTCTTTACGAGGTGACACGCTCGTCATCGTAGCCCCGAACGAGTTTGCTAGAGATTGGCTTGATTCTCGCTACTCTCATTTGATTGCGGAAACGATCTACACCATCACGGGCGAAGAATTGGCCGTCAAGTTTATCATTCCGCCAAATCAGGATGATGAAGAACTAGAGTTCCAGTCATCTAAGAAAAAGCAACGGAAACCGTATGAAGAGACAAACGATTTCCCACAAAGCATGTTAAATCCGAAATACACGTTCGATACGTTTGTCATCGGCTCCGGCAACCGGTTCGCCCATGCCGCTTCACTGGCGGTCGCTGAGGCTCCGGCCAAAGCATACAACCCCTTGTTTATCTATGGCGGCGTCGGACTTGGAAAAACACACTTAATGCACGCGATCGGCCATTACGTGATTGAACATAACCCATCGGCGAAAGTGGTCTATTTATCTTCAGAGAAATTTACGAATGAGTTTATTAACGCCATCCGAGACAACCGCCCTGACGACTTTCGCAACAAGTATCGGAACGTTGACGTCCTACTGATCGATGATATTCAGTTTTTGGCCGGAAAAGAACAAACGCAAGAAGAATTTTTCCATACGTTTAATACGCTGCACGAGGAGAGCAAGCAAATCGTCATCTCAAGCGATCGACCGCCGAAAGAAATCCCAACACTCGAAGACCGCTTGCGTTCGCGCTTTGAGTGGGGGCTCATCACCGACATTACGCCGCCTGATTTGGAGACGCGGATCGCTATCCTCCGCAAAAAGGCGAAGGCGGAGGGGTTTGACATTCCAAACGAGGTAATGCTTTATATCGCCAATCAAATTGACTCGAACATCCGCGAGCTTGAGGGCGCTCTCATTCGCGTCGTCGCTTATTCGTCGCTCATCAACAAAGAGATCACCGCTGACTTGGCAGCAGAGGCATTGAAAGACATCATCCCGAGCGCAAAGCCGAAGGTAATCACGATTCAAGACATTCAGCGCGTTGTTGGACAGCATTTCAACATCAAGATGGAAGATTTTAAAGCAAAAAAGCGAACAAAATCGGTCGCGTTCCCTCGGCAAATTGCCATGTATCTCTCCCGCGAACTGACCGACTGTTCGTTGCCGAAAATCGGCGATGAATTTGGGGGACGCGATCATACAACCGTCATCCACGCCCATGAAAAAATATCAAAGCTTTTGCAAACCGATACGCAGCTGCAAAGGCATATACAAGAGATTCAAGAAAAGCTGAAGCAACTGTGAACAACTGTCTCGGTTTTATGCACAGCTTATCCACATGTGGACAGGCTGTGCTTGCTTCGCTTTTTTTGTTTATCCACATACTAACAAGCCATACGACTAGTACTACGGTTTTTGTTTTTATATTTTCATAATTTATTTCCGACGATCTAAAGAAACGGGGAGGAACAGCAACGTGAACATTTCCATTGACCGCGAAGCGTTGGCCAAGAGCGTCCAAGACGTGATGAAAGCCGTATCGACAAGAACGACGATTCCGATTTTGACCGGAATCAAACTAACAGCAACCGCCTCGGGAGTAACGCTGACCGGAAGCGATTCCGACATTTCAATTGAATCGTTTATTCCGCTTGAAAAAGAAGGCAAGTTGCTCGTTGATGTGAAAAGACCGGGGAGCATCGTACTGCAGGCGCGCTTTTTCTCTGAAATCGTGAAAAAACTGCCGCAACAAACGGTGGAAATCGAAAGGGAAGACAACTTTTTGACGATCATCCGCTCGGGGCACTCAGAATTCCGCCTCAATGGGCTAAACGCCGACGAATATCCGCGCCTGCCGCAAATTGAAGAAGAAAACGTGTTTCAAATCCCGGCTGATTTATTGAAAACCGTGATTCGGCAAACGGTGTTCGCCGTTTCTACATCGGAAACGCGCCCAATCTTGACAGGTGTCAACTGGAAAGTTGAACATGGCGAGCTTGTCTGCACAGCGACCGACAGTCATCGCTTAGCCATGCGCAAAGTGAAAATTGAGTCGGAAAATGAAGTATCATACAACGTCGTCATCCCTGGAAAAAGTCTTAATGAGCTCAGCAAAATTTTGGATGACGGCAACCACCCGGTGGACATCGTCATGACAGCCAATCAAGTGCTATTTAAGGCCGAGCACCTTCTCTTCTTTTCCCGGCTGCTTGACGGCAACTATCCGGAGACGGCCCGCTTGATTCCAACAGAAAGCAAAACGACCATGATCGTCAATGCAAAAGAGTTTCTGCAGGCAATCGACCGAGCGTCCTTGCTTGCTCGAGAAGGAAGGAACAACGTTGTGAAACTGACGACGCTTCCTGGAGGAATGCTCGAAATTTCTTCGATTTCTCCGGAGATCGGGAAAGTGACGGAGCAGCTGCAAACGGAGTCTCTTGAAGGGGAAGAGTTGAACATTTCGTTCAGCGCGAAATATATGATGGACGCGTTGCGGGCGCTTGATGGAACAGACATTCAAATCAGCTTCACTGGGGCCATGCGGCCGTTCCTGTTGCGCCCGCTTCATACCGATTCGATGCTTCAGCTCATTTTGCCGGTGAGAACATATTGACCCACCGCCCTCCTATTGGCGAAAACCATTCAGCGTCAAGGGCAAAAGCCGCCCGACAACGCTGCTTTTTCTCAAGTCCGATGAGAAGGCGGGCAACATCTATGCCCATCCTTCCCATCGGCTTTCTTTGCGAGTGGGCGGATTTTCCGGTAAAATACTGTAGATGAGCAAATTCACTAACATAAATTGACAACCAAACAAAAAAGGAGACATGAACCGGACTCCTTGGGTAAAATAGATGTGCTCAAAACCCATTCACACAAGGAGGTTCATGTCTCATGAATAGATTAGCACATCACCAAGGAATCCACAAGTTTTTCTTCACTTTGGGGTTGACGCTGCAGCTTTCCAAACCGGTCATCAAGCATCTCATTCATATCGTCGATGCCTTGACCACCAAGGGATTCTCGGGAACATTGACCGATATTCATCACTGGAGCTTTCATCCGAATCATCGAACGACGCTCAGTCACTTTTTCACGAAAAGCCCTTGGGATGAGGAAAGGCTGCTTGGGAAGCTTCAAGAGTGGATCCTCCGCCGAATCGAGCGCCTGGTCGAGCGAAAGAATCAGCCTCTTTTTGTCTCGATTGATGATACGATTTGCCAAAAAACGAAGCCTTCGTCACGGGCAACGCACGCCATTCAAGGGTGCGACTGGCACTACTCGCATAAAGATCATCAATCGGTTTGGGGGCATTCGCTCGTTTGGCTGATGGTGCACACCTTGACACAAGCGTTTCCGTTTGCGTTCCGCCTGTATGACAAGAAAGCGGGAAAAAGCAAGATCGACCTGGCCATCGAGATGCTTTCTTCGCTCAAAGTGAAGCGGGCTCAGCCGGTGTATGTGCTCATGGATTCGTGGTATCCGTCCAAAAAGCTCATTGAAGCCTGCTTGAAACAGGGATTCCATGTCATCGCCATGCTCAAGACGAACCGGATTCTCTACCCGAAAGGCATCGCCATCCAAGCCAAGCAGTTCGCCCGCTATGTCGAGTCCGAAGACACCCGCCTCGTCACGGTGGGGAAGGAGCGTTACCGCGTGTATCGCTATGAGGGGGCGATCCATGGCCTCGATGACGCGGTGGTGCTGCTGGCTTGGAAGGCGGATCAGCCGATGGCGCCGGAACATCTCCATGTCGTCTTGAGCACCGATCGGGAGCTGAGCGACGAAGACATCTTGCGTTACTATGCTCAGCGTTGGACGATCGAGTGCTTTTTCCGGCAGGCGAAAGATCAACTGAAGCTTGATGGATACCGCGTTCGCCACATTCGGGCGGTGAAACGGTATTGGGCGGTGGTGCTGTTGGCCTGCGTGTATAGCATCGCCGAATCCCGACAAAACCTCTCCGCCGGGCTGGAGCTTCTTCGGTCGCGGAAAGACCACAGCGTCGTCGAGTTCATTTATGACGCTGCGAAGCAAGATATTCCCATTGATGTGATCAAAAAACAGCTCCGTATCGCGTAAGGGGTACCCTGTTTGTCTCTCTAATCATGGAAATTATTGTAATGAAAAATGCTCATCTACAGTAAAATAAAAGAATAGGCAGTTTGAAGGAAAGCGAGCGATGACACGGATGGAACAACGGGTGACGATTACAACGGAAACGATTACGCTGGGGCAGCTTTTGAAACTTGTGCGATTGATCGATACTGGCGGTGCGGCCAAATGGTTTTTGCAGGAACATCACGTGCTTGTCAATGGAGAACGGGAAAACCGGCGCGGGCGAAAGCTGAGAGACGGCGACCGGATCGACATTGAACCGTTTGGCACGTTCGTCGTCGTAAAAGCGGAGTAGGTGAAGGTTCGGTGTTTTTGACCAACTTAACGTTGACGAATTACCGGAATTATGAGTATGAAACGCTGAATTTCGGCGAGGGCGTGAACGTCATCTTAGGAGAAAATGCCCAAGGAAAGACGAACATGATGGAGGCCATTTATGTTTTGGCTATGGCGAAGTCGCACCGCACGTCCAACGATAAAGACCTTATCCGTTGGAATGAAGAGTATGCTAAAATAGAAGGAAGAGCGGAAAAACGAAGCGGGTCGTTAACGCTTGAGTTGCTTATTTCAAAAAAAGGAAAAAAAGCAAGATGCAACCATATTGAACAGCAACGGCTCAGCCAATACGTCGGCCATTTGAATGTCGTCATGTTCGCTCCCGAAGACTTGAATTTAGTCAAGGGAAGTCCGCAAGTGCGGCGCCGATTTGTCGATATGGAAATCGGACAAGTGTCGCCTGTGTATATACATGATTTGAGCCAATACCAAAAGCTGCTGCAACAACGCAATCATTACTTAAAAATGATGCAGGCGCGCGAGCGGAGCGATGAGGCGGTTCTTGATGTGTTAACTGAGCAGCTTGTATTGCTGGCGGCCAAAATTACGCTGCGGCGCCGCCAGTTTTTGTCGCTGCTTGAGCAATGGGCGATGCCAATCCACTATGAAATCAGCCGCGGCGCCGAACAGCTTTGCATCCGATACGAACCGTCGGTCGACGTATCAGAAAAGGCGGAATTGTCGAGAATAGTAGAAGCATACAGTGAAACGTTCGCCGCCATGAGGGAACGGGAAGTTCTGCGGGGAACAACGTTGGTCGGCCCGCATCGCGATGACATCGCGTTTTTCGTGAATGGAAAAAACGTGCAAACTTTCGGTTCCCAGGGGCAACAACGTA
Organism: Geobacillus sp. Y412MC52; assembly: GCF_000174795.2. Taxonomy (NCBI): domain Bacteria; kingdom Bacillati; phylum Bacillota; class Bacilli; order Caryophanales; family Anoxybacillaceae; genus Geobacillus; species Geobacillus sp. Y412MC52. Next base: position 5,387 of record NC_014915.1, read on the forward strand.
CAACCGCGCTAGCGGTCAAGCTGGCAGAACTTGAGCTCATCTTTTCCGAGTTAGGCGATTACCCCATTTTATTGCTGGATGATGTGTTGTCAGAACTTGATGACTTTCGGCAAACCCACCTCCTTGATGCCATCCGGAAAAAAGTGCAAACTTTTGTCACAACAACAAGCATTGACGGCATTAAGCACGATATCATTCAAGAAGCGGCCATTTATCGAGTCCATTCTGGTTCGGTAACCGCTCCTTCTTGACCGCGAGACCGTTGAACGTTTGCAAAGAAAGCGTAGGTGATCAGGCATGACAATGGAACAACGGGTTGAGCAGACGTACGATGCAAGCCAAATCCAAGTGCTTGAAGGCCTTGAAGCGGTCCGCAAGCGCCCGGGGATGTACATCGGCTCGACGGGGCCGAAAGGACTGCACCATCTCGTTTGGGAAATCGTCGACAACAGCATCGACGAGGCGTTGGCGGGCTATTGCACAAACATCGATGTGACGATCGGCAAAGACAACAGCATCACCGTCGCCGACAACGGGCGTGGCATTCCGGTTGACATTCACGAGGCGACCGGGCGTCCCGCCGTCGAAGTCATTATGACCGTCCTTCATGCCGGTGGGAAATTTGGCGGAGGGGGCTATAAAGTGTCCGGCGGCTTGCACGGCGTTGGCGCTTCGGTCGTCAACGCCTTATCGGAATGGCTTGAAGTGTATGTCTATCGGGATGGAAAAATCCATTACCAGCGGTACGAGCGCGGAGAACCGTGCACCGACTTGCAAGTCATCGGCGAGACAGACCGGACCGGAACGACGACCCGTTTTAAGCCGGACCCGGAAATTTTCACTGAGACGACCGAATTTGACTATGAAACGCTGGCCACTCGGTTGCGTGAGCTCGCCTTTCTAAATCGCGGCTTAAAAATCACGCTGACGGACGAACGGGTTGACAGCCGAAAAAACGAATATGTTTACGAAGGCGGCATTCGTTCATACGTCCGTCATTTGAACCGAACACGAGAAGTGCTGCACGAAGAGCCAATTTATATCGCTGGCGAGCGTGACGGCATTGCCGTAGAAATCGCCTTGCAGTACAACGACGGCTATACGAGCAATATTTATTCGTTTGTCAACAACATTCATACGCATGAAGGCGGCACACATGAATCTGGCTTTAAAATGGCGCTGACGCGCATTATCAATGATTACGCTCGCAAGCAGCAAATTTTTAAAGAAAACGACGCGAATTTGACTGGCGAAGATGTGCGCGAAGGGCTGACGGCCATCGTGTCGATCAAGCATCCATCGCCGCAGTTTGAAGGGCAAACGAAAACGAAGCTCGGCAACAGCGATGCGCGCACGGTGACCGACGCTGTCTTTTCCGAACAATTTGAAACGTTTTTGCTTGAAAATCCGACGATTGCCCGAAAAATCGTCGAAAAAGGAATGATGGCGGCGCGGGCGCGGCTGGCGGCGAAAAAAGCGCGCGAACTGACGCGGCGCAAAAGTGCGCTTGAAATTTCCAATTTGCCGGGCAAACTGGCTGACTGTTCGTCAAGAGACCCGTCGATCAGCGAGCTGTACGTCGTCGAGGGCGATTCGGCCGGCGGCTCCGCGAAACAAGGGCGCGACCGCCATTTCCAAGCGATTTTGCCGCTGCGCGGGAAAATCCTTAACGTGGAAAAAGCGCGCTTGGACAAAATTTTGTCGAACAATGAGGTGCGGGCGATTATTACCGCCCTTGGCACGGGCATTGGCGAAGAGTTTGACATCTCAAAGGCGCGTTACCATAAGGTCATCATCATGACCGACGCCGATGTTGACGGGGCCCATATTCGTACGCTTCTTTTAACATTTTTTTACCGTTATATGCGGGAATTGATTGAACACGGCTACATTTATATCGCTCAGCCGCCGCTGTATAAAATCGAGCAGGGAAAACAGGTGCGTTATGCTTACAACGACCGCCAGCTTGAGAAAATCCTTGCCGAGCTGCCGGACCAGCCAAAACCGACGATTCAACGCTATAAAGGACTGGGCGAAATGAATCCGGAGCAACTTTGGGAAACGACGATGAATCCGGAAACGAGAACGTTGCTGCAAGTGAGCTTGCAAGACGCCATTGACGCAGATGAAACGTTTGAAATTTTAATGGGCGATAAAGTTGAGCCGCGCCGCCAGTTCATCGAAGAAAATGCCCGTTATGTGAAAAACTTGGACATTTAGGATAAAAAAAGAGGGAATCAGCCGCCCTCCTCGCTTCACCTTGCCGACGGGGACACCCGGCGCGCGAGCGAAGCGGCGCCCGCCGTCCGTCCGCGTCCGCCTGGCCGGGCGGTCCGGACTGGAGGAGGTTTCAAAGGGAGGTTTGAACGAATGGCAGAACACGAACAACCGCGCATCCGCGAAGTGAACATCAGCCAGGAAATGCGTTCTTCGTTTCTTGACTATGCGATGAGCGTCATCGTTTCGCGCGCCCTGCCGGACGTGCGCGACGGGCTGAAGCCGGTGCATCGCCGCATTTTATATGCCATGCACGACCTCGGCATGACTGCCGATAAACCGTATAAAAAGTCGGCTCGCATCGTCGGCGAAGTGATCGGGAAATATCATCCGCACGGGGATGCCGCCGTGTATGACACGATGGTGCGCATGGCGCAAGATTTCAACTACCGCTACATGCTTGTCGACGGACATGGCAACTTCGGATCGATTGACGGCGACGCGGCAGCAGCGATGCGCTACACGGAAGCGCGCATGTCGAAAATCGCCATGGAGCTTTTGCGCGATATCAACAAAGACACGATCGACTATCAAGACAACTATGACGGTTCGGAAAAAGAACCGGTCGTGCTGCCGTCCCGGTTTCCTAATTTGCTTGTCAACGGTTCATCCGGCATCGCTGTCGGAATGGCGACGAACATTCCGCCGCACCAGCTTGGCGAAGTGATTGATGCCTTGTTGGCATTAAGCCAAAATCCGGAGATGACGGTTGCCGATTTGATGGAATACATCCCAGGACCTGACTTTCCAACCGCTGGACAAATTATCGGCCGCAGCGGCATCCGCAAGGCGTACGAAACGGGTCGCGGCTCCATTACATTGCGCGCCAAGGCCGAAATCGAGCAGCAGCCAAACGGCAAGGAAACGATCATTGTGACCGAGCTCCCTTACCAAGTAAACAAGGCGAAACTGATCGAGCGGATCGCCGAACTTGTGCGCGACAAAAAAATTGACGGCATCACCGACTTGCGCGACGAGTCGGATCGGAGCGGCATGCGCATCGTTATCGAAGTGCGGCGCGATGCCAACGCGAAGGTTGTGTTGAACAATTTGTACAAACATACGGCATTGCAAACGAGTTTTGGCATCAACATGCTTGCTTTGGTAAACGGCGAGCCGAAAGTGCTGAACTTAAAAGAGTGTTTGGAGCATTATTTAAACCATCAAAAAACCGTCATCCGCCGGCGGACGGCGTTTGAGCTGAAAAAAGCCGAGGCGCGTGCTCACATTCTGGAAGGGTTGCGCATCGCCCTTGACCATTTGGATGAAGTGATCGACCTCATCCGCCGCTCACAGACAACGGAGGCGGCGCGCGAAGGGCTGATGGCGCGGTTCTCACTCAGTGAACGGCAAGCGCAGGCGATTTTGGATATGCGCCTGCAACGGTTAACCGGCCTTGAGCGGGAAAAAATCGAACAAGAATACCAAGACCTTGTCCGTCTGATCGCAGAACTGAGAGGCGTATTGGCCGACGAAGAGAAAGTATTGCAAATCATTCGCGATGAACTGAGCGAAATTAAGGAGCGGTTCAACGATGAGCGGCGCACGGAAATCGTTTCAGGAGCCGTTGAGCAGTTCGATGACGAGGATTTAATTCCACAAGAGCATGTCGTCATCACGCTTACTCATAAAGGCTACATCAAGCGCTTGCCTTTATCGACGTACCGGAGCCAAAAACGCGGCGGACGGGGCGTGCAAGGCATGCATACGGCGGAAGACGATTTTGTCGAACATTTGCTCATTACGTCGACTCATGACACCGTGCTGTTTTTCACGAATAAAGGGAAAGTATATCAGGCAAAAGGCTACGAGATTCCGGAATTCGGCCGCACAGCCAAAGGGCTGCCGATCATCAACTTGCTTGAGCTCGATAAAGATGAGTGGATCAACGCCATGATTCCGATTGAAAGCGAGTTTAGCGATGAACGCTACCTCGTGTTTGCGACAAAGCAAGGAATTGCCAAACGTTCCCCGCTTTCAGCGTTCGCCCATATTCGCAACAACGGGCTTATCGCCATCCATTTGCGCGAAGGGGATGAACTGATTTCTGTCCGGCTGACGGATGGCAAAAAGCATTTGATCATCGGTACGAAAAACGGCATGCTCATCCGTTTTCCGGAAACCGACGTGCGGGCGATGGGCCGCAGCGCGACTGGAGTCAAAGCGATCACGCTTGATGACGGGGATGAAGTAGTTGGCATGGAAATTTTAGAAGACCATCATGATGTGCTTGTCGTCACGAAAAAAGGGTTCGGCAAGCGCACTCCGGCCTCGGAATACCGCGTGCAAAGCCGCGGGGGCAAAGGATTGAAAACGTGCAACGTCACGGATAAAAACGGTCCTGTCGTTGCGGTGACAACCGTCGTCGGCAATGAAGACGTCATGGTGATCACGACCGGCGGCGTGCTCATTCGCATTGCCGTCAGCGATATTTCTCGGACGGGAAGAATCGCCCAAGGCGTTAAGCTCATTCGCCTCTCTGGCGAAGATGGGCATGAGTGCGTCGCTACGGTGGCGAAAGTGCCTGAGGAAGAAAGGGACGAGGAATAAAGAAGAAGATCATTCAGCCTAACGGAAACGGCGCTTCGCCTATAGGCGCGGGGCGTCGTTTTTCTGTTTCAAAAGCCTGCCATCGCGGCCAAAATCATGTTACGATAGAAATACAGAGAAAAAAAAGACAAAGGGGGCACTAATCGATGGTCCGTGTGAAACGCTCCCAGCTTCGCGAAGGATGCGTGCTCGCTGAAGATGTGCTCGGCAAGACGAAACGTCCAATTATACCGAAAAACACCGTGATCACGAAACCGTTGCTACTCGTACTTGAAAAATTCCTCGTTGAGGAAGTGGACGTTGAACCATTGCTTGCTAACGGTGAACCATTTCCCAACGTCGATTCCGCATCAACGGCTGCTGCCAAACAGCCGATGGCCTTCTACTTAGAGGCGGTCCAACGATACAAAACATGGTTTCAATCGTGGCAAGCCGGTTTGCCGGTTGATATCGGCGAAATCAGAGGGGTCATCATTTCGCTTTTTGAACGAATGGCGGGCCAAAAACGGGAGTTGCTTATGTTGCATCATTACGCAACAAAGGACGAATATTTGCACCATCATGCCGTCAGCGTCGGGCTGCTCGCGGGCTTTTTGGCCATGCAGCTTGGATACAGCGAAGGGGAATGCCACCAAATCGCCCTTGCCGGTGTGCTAGCAGACTGTGGCATGGCGAAAGTAAGTAAGAGAATTTTGACAAATCCGTCAGCGCTCACTGAAGCCGAGTTCAATGAAGTAAAGCAGCACCCTGTCTTCAGCTACCGCATGGTGCAAAAAATCCCTGCGCTAAACCATGGGGCAAAACTTGCCGTGTTGCAGCATCATGAACGAAATGACGGCAGCGGCTACCCGCTCGGAGTAAAAGCAGAAAGAATTCACCCTTACAGCCAGATCGTCGCCGTCGCTGATGTCTACCATGCCATGACTTCAGAACGGTTATACCGTCGCAAACAGTCGCCGTTTCGGGCCATTGAAACGATGCAAAGGGAGCAGTTCGGCAAACTGAGTACAGAAGCTGTCGCCGCGCTGGTGAACAATCTCATCGGCCTACAAACAGGAGCTGTCGTCAAACTCTCCAACGGCGAAATGGCTGAAGTGATGTTTATTCCTTCGGACGAGCCAGCCCGGCCGATCGTCAAGATCATCGAAACTGGACAGTTGCTGTCACTAAGCGTTCAGCGGGACATATATATCGAGGAAATGGTGCAAGGTTGATCAGTGTCAGTTCCAAAAAAATACTATTGCCTAAACAACATCCACATGATACAATCAACATTGCTTGTGACGGTAAAGAAATAAAAAAGTTGTTGACTTTTCGTTGTCCATGGGTTATTATTTAATAGCTGTCATCATTAAGGGACAGCGAAAAAGCTCCTTGAAAACTAAACAAAACGCAAGCGTCATAAGAAAAGCGGAGGCGCCGTAATTTCGCCTAAAGGCAGCCCGCGTCCTGCGGGCAACGGCGAAATATCGCCATCCTGGCGATCTCGAAGCCAAATGTTCTTCACCTCGAGGGGTGCTTGCACCCCGAGGTAGAAGGTGATTTGGCAGAAGAGAGCGAGGCGCCGAAGCTGGACAATCCGAAAAGCCAATCAACTTTCTTTTGGAGAGTTTGATCCTGGCTCAGGACGAACGCTGGCGGCGTGCCTAATACATGCAAGTCGAGCGGACCGGATCGGAGCTTGCTCTGGTTTGGTCAGCGGCGGACGGGTGAGTAACACGTGGGCAACCTGCCCGCAAGACCGGGATAACTCCGGGAAACCGGAGCTAATACCGGATAACACCGAAGACCGCATGGTCTTTGGTTGAAAGGCGGCCTTTGGCTGTCACTTGCGGATGGGCCCGCGGCGCATTAGCTAGTTGGTGAGGTAACGGCTCACCAAGGCGACGATGCGTAGCCGGCCTGAGAGGGTGACCGGCCACACTGGGACTGAGACACGGCCCAGACTCCTACGGGAGGCAGCAGTAGGGAATCTTCCGCAATGGGCGAAAGCCTGACGGAGCGACGCCGCGTGAGCGAAGAAGGCCTTCGGGTCGTAAAGCTCTGTTGTGAGGGACGAAGGGGCGCCGTTCGAAGAGGGCGGCGCGGTGACGGTACCTCACGAGGAAGCCCCGGCTAACTACGTGCCAGCAGCCGCGGTAATACGTAGGGGGCGAGCGTTGTCCGGAATTATTGGGCGTAAAGCGCGCGCAGGCGGTCCCTTAAGTCTGATGTGAAAGCCCACGGCTCAACCATGGAGGGTCATTGGAAACTGGGGGACTTGAGTGCAGGAGAGGAGAGCGGAATTCCACGTGTAGCGGTGAAATGCGTAGAGATGTGGAGGAACACCAGTGGCGAAGGCGGCTCTCTGGCCTGCAACTGACGCTGAGGCGCGAAAGCGTGGGGAGCAAACAGGATTAGATACCCTGGTAGTCCACGCCGTAAACGATGAGTGCTAAGTGTTAGAGGGGTCACACCCTTTAGTGCTGCAGCTAACGCGATAAGCACTCCGCCTGGGGAGTACGGCCGCAAGGCTGAAACTCAAAGGAATTGACGGGGGCCCGCACAAGCGGTGGAGCATGTGGTTTAATTCGAAGCAACGCGAAGAACCTTACCAGGTCTTGACATCCCCTGACAACCCAAGAGATTGGGCGTTCCCCCTTCGGGGGGACAGGGTGACAGGTGGTGCATGGTTGTCGTCAGCTCGTGTCGTGAGATGTTGGGTTAAGTCCCGCAACGAGCGCAACCCTCGCCTCTAGTTGCCAGCATTCAGTTGGGCACTCTAGAGGGACTGCCGGCGACAAGTCGGAGGAAGGTGGGGATGACGTCAAATCATCATGCCCCTTATGACCTGGGCTACACACGTGCTACAATGGGCGGTACAAAGGGCTGCGAACCCGCGAGGGGGAGCGAATCCCAAAAAGCCGCTCTCAGTTCGGATTGCAGGCTGCAACTCGCCTGCATGAAGCCGGAATCGCTAGTAATCGCGGATCAGCATGCCGCGGTGAATACGTTCCCGGGCCTTGTACACACCGCCCGTCACACCACGAGAGCTTGCAACACCCGAAGTCGGTGAGGCAACCCGCAAGGGAGCCAGCCGCCGAAGGTGGGGCAAGTGATTGGGGTGAAGTCGTAACAAGGTAGCCGTACCGGAAGGTGCGGCTGGATCACCTCCTTTCTAAGGAGAAAAGCGGAGGCCGCCCGCCTATCGGCGAGGTGCGCTGGAGGGCCTGCGAGCGGGCTTAGCCCGCCGCAGCAGGACCGAAGCGTCGCGAGCCGATGGCGGCCGGAGCTAGACAGGGAGAAAAGCGAAGGCGAGCGTTTCGCCGCGATGGGCAAATGTTCTTCGCCTAGAGGGATTTACAATCCCGAAGGCGAAGGTTATTTGACCCCGAGCGGCGGCGAGCCGGAGCTAGACAGAATTTCTTGACAAAACCTATCAGTTTGATTATAATGACGCTTGCTGTTTTGTTTGGTTTTGAGGGAATTGGTTATTCTCTCGGTTGTTTTGCGCCTGCGTCTGCGAGTGATTCAGCGGAGCTGGATTCCTCGGCGCAAGGCCGCAAAGAAGCTGACTCAAGGCAGCAGCCTTGTTTCGTTTTGAGGGAACTTATTGTTCCTTGCAATGTGTATATGGGCCTATAGCTCAGCTGGTCAGAGCGCACGCCTGATAAGCGTGAGGTCGGTGGTTCAAGTCCACTTAGGCCCATTGGATGGGGCCTTAGCTCAGCTGGGAGAGCGCCTGCTTTGCAAGCAGGAGGTCATCGGTTCGATCCCGATAGGCTCCACCATATCAAGTTTTGCGTCTGTGCCTGCGTCTGCCAGCGGGTTTAGGGAAGCAAGATTCCTCGGCACAAGACTGCAGAGAAGCAAATTCAAGAAGCAGTCTCGTTTGCGTCTGCGTCTACAAGCGGATTCGGAGAAGCCGAATTCCTCGACGCAAACCAGCGAAGAAGCGAATTCAAAGGAGCTACTTCGTTCCTTGAAAACTAGATAACCGATTAACATAAGGAAGAAGCCGAGAGCGCAATAGGTTAAGCTGGAAAGGGCGCACGGTGGATGCCTTGGCACTAGGAGCCGATGAAGGACGGGGCAAACGCCGAAACGCTTCGGGGAGCTGTAAGCAAGCGTTGATCCGGAGATGTCCGAATGGGGGAACCCACTGTCCGTAATGGGGCAGTATCCATGCCTGAATCCATAGGGCATGGAGGGCACACCCGGGGAACTGAAACATCTTAGTACCCGGAGGAGAAGAAAGCAACCGCGATTCCCTGAGTAGCGGCGAGCGAAACGGGAACAGCCCAAACCAAGAGGCATGTCCTCTTGGGGTTGTAGGACCGCTCACGATGGGAGTGAGAAAGGGACGGGGTAGACGAACCGGTCTGGAACGGCCGGCCAGAGAAGGTGAGAGCCCTGTAGTCGAAACTTCGTTCCCTCCCGAGCGGATCCTGAGTACGGCGGGACACGAGGAATCCCGTCGGAAGCAGGGAGGACCATCTCCCAAGGCTAAATACTCCCTAGTGACCGATAGTGCACCAGTACCGTGAGGGAAAGGTGAAAAGCACCCCGGGAGGGGAGTGAAAGAGAACCTGAAACCGTGTGCCTACAAGTAGTCAGAGCCCGTTGATGGGTGATGGCGTGCCTTTTGTAGAATGAACCGGCGAGTGACGATGGCGTGCGAGGTTAAGCCGAAGAGGCGGAGCCGCAGCGAAAGCGAGTCTGAACAGGGCGTGTGAGTACGTCGTCGTCGACCCGAAACCAGGTGATCTACCCATGTCCAGGGTGAAGGCCGGGTAACACCGGCTGGAGGCCCGAACCCACGCACGTTGAAAAGTGCGGGGATGAGGTGTGGGTAGGGGTGAAATGCCAATCGAACTTGGAGATAGCTGGTTCTCCCCGAAATAGCTTTAGGGCTAGCCTCGGGTTTAGGAGTCTTGGAGGTAGAGCACTGATTGGGCTAGGGGCCCAAAACGGGTTACCGAACCCAGTCAAACTCCGAATGCCAATGACTTATGCCCGGGAGTCAGACCGCGAGTGATAAGATCCGTGGTCGAGAGGGGAACAGCCCAGACCGCCAGCTAAGGCCCCGAAGTGCACGTTCAGTGGAAAAGGATGTGGAGTTGCCGAGACAACCAGGATGTTGGCTTAGAAGCAGCCACCATTTAAAGAGTGCGTAATAGCTCACTGGTCGAGTGACTCTGCGCCGAAAATGTACCGGGGCTAAACGTGCCGCCGAAGCTGCGGGATGACCGTTGGTCATCGGTAGGGGAGCGTTCTAAGGGCAGAGAAGCCAGACCGGAAGGACTGGTGGAGCGCTTAGAAGTGAGAATGCCGGTATGAGTAGCGAAAACAGAGGTGAGAATCCTCTGCGCCGAAAGCCTAAGGGTTCCTGAGGAAGGTTCGTCCGCTCAGGGTTAGTCGGGACCTAAGCCGAGGCCGAAAGGCGTAGGTGATGGACAACAGGTTGAGATTCCTGTACCACCTTCTTCCCGTTTGAGCGATGGGGGGACGCAGGAGGATAGGGCGAGCAGGCGGCTGGAAGAGCCTGTCCAAGCCGTGAGGCTGATCCGCAGGCAAATCCGCGGATCATAAGGCTAAGCGGTGACGGCGACGGATGGATCCGGAAGTCCCCGATTTCACACTGCCAAGAAAAGCCTCTAGCGAGGGAAGAGGTGCCCGTACCGCAAACCGACACAGGTAGGCGAGGAGAGAATCCTAAGGCGCGCGGGAGAACTCTCGTTAAGGAACTCGGCAAAATGACCCCGTAACTTCGGGAGAAGGGGTGCTCTTTGGGGTGAAGAGCCCTGAAGAGCCGCAGTGAAAAGGCCCAAGCGACTGTTTATCAAAAACACAGGTCTCTGCGAAGCCGAAAGGCGACGTATAGGGGCTGACACCTGCCCGGTGCTGGAAGGTTAAGGGGAGCGCTTAGCGGAAGCGAAGGTGCGAACCGAAGCCCCAGTAAACGGCGGCCGTAACTATAACGGTCCTAAGGTAGCGAAATTCCTTGTCGGGTAAGTTCCGACCCGCACGAAAGGTGTAACGACTTGGGCGCTGTCTCAACGAGAGACCCGGTGAAATTATACTACCTGTGAAGATGCAGGTTACCCGCGACAGGACGGAAAGACCCCGTGGAGCTTTACTGCAGCCTGATATGGAATTTTGGTATCGCTTGTACAGGATAGGTGGGAGCCTGGGAAGCCGGAGCGCCAGCTTCGGTGGAGGCGACGGTGGGATACCGCCCTGGCGGTATTGAAATTCTAACCCGCACCCCTTAACGGGGTGGGAGACAGTGTCAGGTGGGCAGTTTGACTGGGGCGGTCGCCTCCCAAAAGGTAACGGAGGCGCCCAAAGGTTCCCTCAGAATGGTTGGAAATCATTCGGAGAGTGCAAAGGCACAAGGGAGCTTGACTGCGAGACGGACAGGTCGAGCAGGGACGAAAGTCGGGCTTAGTGATCCGGTGGTTCCGCATGGAAGGGCCATCGCTCAACGGATAAAAGCTACCCCGGGGATAACAGGCTGATCTCCCCCAAGAGTCCACATCGACGGGGAGGTTTGGCACCTCGATGTCGGCTCATCGCATCCTGGGGCTGTAGTCGGTCCCAAGGGTTGGGCTGTTCGCCCATTAAAGCGGTACGCGAGCTGGGTTCAGAACGTCGTGAGACAGTTCGGTCCCTATCCGTCGCGGGCGGAGGAAATTTGAGAGGAGCTGTCCTTAGTACGAGAGGACCGGGATGGACGCACCGCTGGTGTACCAGTTGTCCCGCCAGGGGCACCGCTGGGTAGCTATGTGCGGACGGGATAAGCGCTGAAAGCATCTAAGCGTGAAGCCCCCCTCAAGATGAGATTTCCCACCGCGTGAAGCGGGTAAGATCCCTCGAAGATGACGAGGTCGATAGGTCCGAGGTGGAAGCGTGGCGACACGTGGAGCTGACGGATACTAATCGATCGAGGGCTTAACCAAGAAAAGCGCAGGCGAGCGGGTCGCCGCGACGGGCAAATGTTCTTCGCCTGCAGGGATGTTCACATCCCGAAGGCGAAGGTTATTTGACCCCGAGCGGCGGCGAGCCGGAGCTGGACAATGCGAAAAGCGCAGGCGAGCGGCTTCTTCCGACGGTTATCTAGTTTTGAAGGAATGAACATCCTGTTGACAAATCCAACAGGATGGATATAATAATTACTGTCCAAGATGATAACTATTGCCTAGTGGCTATGGCGGAGGGGAAACACCCGTTCCCATCCCGAACACGGAAGTTAAGCCCTCCAGCGCCGATGGTAGTTGGGGCCAGCGCCCCTGCAAGAGTAGGTCGCTGCTAGGCGAAAATCCCCTGCTGTATATACAGCAGGGGATTTTTGATTTGATTCAACCCAAAAATTTCCGCATTAAGTATTCATGAAGCAGCAACGGCACTTTTTCCGCCGACACGGAGAGAAACTCAAGAATAAAAGTGTATGCCTTGCTTGGGTAAGAATGGAGAAGCTCGCTCCACCATTCCGTCTCATAGCGCGAAATCATGCTCAAGTTATACAGCAACAAGTAATGGGCGTGTATTTCTGGAAGCGAGAATGTTTTCTCTTTCTTGACTGGAATTCGGAGTGTACCGTCAAGATGGAATAAAAACGGACCTTCTCCGGCCGGCGACAGCGGCGATTCTATATGAAAATACAGAAATTCTCCTTCTTCTTTGGCGAACGAAAGCCGCTTTCCTTGTCCTTCTTCACAGAGATATTGGACAAAGCGGGACAACGACATATGGTAGTGGTCCAAAATCACTTTTGGGATGGCGAGCATCGGCGGCGAAGCAGTATGTACAACAGGCAAGGATAACGGTTTTTTTCGCCCGCTTAGAAGAAAAAACGTTTCATGCAACTCGCCAATTCGTTGCAACAGCGTGCCCATGCGAAATTTTTCCCCAGCTTCTTGTTTCACATGAAACATTTTTTCAGAAAAATGTGCGAATAAACCGTTTTTTTGTATTTTCACTTCATCATCTAAAAATTCGTAGCCCTGTTTTTTTCGTTTTCTTGCTGATACACCATGGGCCAAGACCGATGTTGATTCCGGGTAGTCGGGGTCGACAGTGAGCAGGCATGCTTTTAAGAGCTGCACCATGCCGTAAAACAAGAGAACTGGCTTGATGGACAGCGGCGCCTGCTGGGCAGCGGCGTAAAAATTTTGCCCGTGTTCCAGATAATATAAAAATGGGTAACAGTTTGCATAACTGCGTTGGACGGCGTCATCCCGCTGCAGCTGTTGATAGCATTGCCGCAAAAATTGCTGCGCAGTATCGGCCGAGCGGAAAACAGAAAGGCGAAACAGTTGACCGTGATTTCCGAACATTTTTACCCCCCTTACATAGAATTGTCTCGAAATAACTGAAAAGTTGGACATTTTCTTGATTCCTTGACAGTAGTTTAACCAGTTGTTAAGCTACTAATAATATTTCCGGACAAGGGGGAGAAAACATGTGGGAAGCGAAATTCGCCAAGGAAGGATTGACGTTTGATGATGTTCTTCTCATCCCAGCGAAGTCGGACGTATTGCCGCGCGATGTTGATGTAACCACGAAGTTGAGCGATACGCTGCAGTTGAACATCCCGATTCTCAGCGCCGGGATGGATACGGTCACCGAAGCGGAGATGGCAATTGCGATGGCGCGTCAGGGAGGCCTTGGCATCATTCACAAAAATATGTCGATCGAACAGCAGGCCGAGCAGGTCGACAAGGTGAAACGGTCGGAACGAGGCGTCATTACGGACCCGTTTTTCCTAACGCCGGATCATCAAGTGTATGATGCAGAACACTTAATGAGTAAATATCGGATCTCGGGGGTGCCGATCGTCAACAACCCCGAGGAGCAAAAATTGGTCGGCATTATTACGAACCGTGACTTGCGTTTCATTCAAGACTATTCGATTAAAATTTCCGAGGTAATGACGAAGGAAAACTTGATCACTGCTCCGGTGGGGACAACGTTGGAGGAAGCAGAGAAAATTTTGCAGCGACACAAGGTCGAAAAACTGCCTCTTGTTGATGAAAACGGTGTGCTGAAGGGATTAATTACGATCAAGGATATTGAAAAGGTCATTGAGTTCCCGAATTCGGCGAAAGATGCGAAAGGGAGGCTGATTGTCGGGGCAGCCGTCGGGGTGACGGCGGACACGATGATTCGCGTCAAAAAGCTTGTTGAGGCAGGGGTTGATGTCATTGTCGTTGACACGGCGCACGGCCATTCGAAAGGCGTCCTAGAGACGGTGGCCAACATCCGACGCCAATACCCGGACTTGAACATCATCGCCGGCAATGTCGCGACAGCTGAAGGGACGCGCGACTTGATTGAGGCTGGGGCGAACATTATTAAAGTCGGAATCGGTCCGGGGTCCATCTGCACGACCCGGGTTGTCGCCGGGGTTGGTGTGCCGCAAATTACGGCGATCTACGACTGTGCGACTGAGGCGCGCAAACATGGCGTCCCGATCATCGCTGACGGCGGGATCAAATATTCCGGCGACATTGTGAAGGCGATCGCGGCTGGGGCGCATGCGGTTATGCTCGGCAGCTTGCTTGCTGGTGTTTCCGAAAGCCCGGGTGAGACGGAAATTTACCAAGGCCGCCGCTTCAAGGTGTACCGGGGCATGGGATCGGTCGCAGCCATGGAGCGCGGCAGCAAAGACCGCTATTTTCAAGAAGATGCGAAAAAGTTTGTCCCGGAAGGCATCGAGGGACGCGTTCCATACAAAGGGCCGCTTGCCGACACGATTTATCAGCTTGTCGGTGGGTTGCGCGCCGGCATGGGCTATTGTGGAACCCGCAATTTGGAAGAGCTGCGCGAAAAAACGCAGTTTATCCGCATGACGAGCGCGGGGCTCCGTGAAAGCCATCCGCATGACGTGCAAATTACGAAAGAAGCGCCGAACTACTCTGCTTTTTGATCGGAGTTGCGCCGATCGTCTCAACTTTGACGGAGACATGTCCTCCGTCTATTTTTTTGGCCGACGGTATGTTACAATAACGGTTGTGTGAGGAGGGTGTCATTGTGAGGAGGAGAAAACAAAACTGGTTGTTTTGGTTGCTGTCGATTTGCCTTTGTTTAACGTTTGGTCCGTTTCAACAGACGGTGAAGGCGGAAAGCGCCCCGCTTGACATCCGGGCGGACGCTGCGATTTTAGTGGATGCACAAACGGGAAGAATTTTGTATGAAAAAAATATCGATACGGTGCTTGGGATTGCCAGCATGACGAAAATGATGACCGAGTATTTGCTTCTTGACGCCATTAAGGCGAAGCGCGTCAAATGGGATCAAATGTACACGCCAAGCGATTACGTGTACCGGCTGTCGCAAGACCGGGCGCTGTCCAATGTCCCGTTGCGAAAAGATGGCAAGTATACGGTGCGTGAGCTGTACGAGGCAATGGCCATTTATTCGGCGAACGGGGCAACGGTCGCGATTGCTGAGATCATCGCTGGATCGGAGAAAAATTTTGTGAAAATGATGAACGACAAAGCGAAAGAGCTTGGGCTGAAAGATTATAAGTTTGTCAATGCCACAGGGTTGAGCAATAAGGATTTAAAAGGATTCCATCCAGAAGGGACAAGCACAAATGAGGAAAACGTCATGTCCGCACGTGCGATGGCGATGCTTGCCTACCGGTTGCTGAAAGATCATCCCGAAGTGCTGAAAACAGCGAGCATTCCTCATAAAGTATTCCGGGAAGGAACAAAAGATGAAATCAAAATGGACAACTGGAATTGGATGCTGCCTGGGCTTGTGTACGGATACGAAGGTGTAGACGGGTTGAAAACCGGCTATACGGAATTTGCCGGCAACTGTTTCACCGGGACGGCGAAACGAAACGGCGTCCGCTTGATTTCGGTTGTCATGAACGCGAAAGATGCGAGTGGGAAAACAACAAAAGAGGCGCGCTTTAAAGAGACAGAAAAACTATTTAACTACGGATTCAACCAATACTCCCTCGAGACGCTTTATCCAAAAGGGTACCAGCTGAAAGGAAAAGAAACACTTCCGGTCGTGAAAGGGAAAGAAAAAGAGGTTCGTGTCGCGACAGGAAAGAATCTGGATCTGCTTGTGAAAAACGGCGAGGAAAAACAATACAAACCTGTATATGTGTTGGACAAGAAAAAAATGACAAAAGAAGGAAAGCTAGTCGCCCCTTTGAAAAAAGGGGAAACGGTTGGATATATGACGCTCGAATATAAAGGGGACGACTCCCTTGCCTTCTTAAGCCCAGACATGCAAAAAAACATCCGTGTGCCGCTTGTCACAACAGCTGAAGTCGAAAAAGCCAATTGGTTTGTTCTTTCGATGCGCGCGGTCGGCGGACTGTTTGTTGATTTATGGACAAGCGTCGCCAAAACAGTGAAAGGCTGGCTGTAGAATCGACTCCCCTTGATGGGGAGCTTTTTTCCATTGTGATTTTTGTAAAAATTGAGGTAAAATAAAACAGTGGAATCGTCCTTTTGCATGCCTCGCAAAGCATAAGGATTAGGAATAGGGGGAATCAACGTTGGCATTGACAGGTACGGACCGCGTCAAACGCGGCATGGCGGAAATGCAAAAAGGCGGCGTCATCATGGACGTCGTGAACGCAGAACAGGCGAAAATCGCTGAAGCGGCAGGGGCTGTCGCGGTTATGGCGCTCGAGCGCGTCCCGGCGGACATTCGCGCCGCTGGCGGTGTCGCGCGCATGGCCGACCCGACGGTGATCGAAGAAGTGATGAACGCCGTTTCGATCCCAGTCATGGCGAAAGTGCGGATCGGTCACTATGTTGAGGCGCGTGTCTTAGAGGCGCTTGGTGTCGACTACATTGACGAAAGTGAAGTATTAACGCCGGCTGATGAGGAATTCCATATTGACAAACGGCAGTTTACCGTTCCATTTGTGTGCGGTTGCCGCGATTTAGGGGAAGCGGCGCGCCGCATTGCAGAAGGGGCATCGATGTTGCGAACCAAAGGAGAGCCGGGGACAGGCAACATTGTTGAGGCCGTGCGCCATATGCGCAAAGTGAACGCGCAAATTCGCAAAGTCGTCAACATGAGCGAAGATGAGCTTGTCGCTGAGGCGAAACAGCTCGGGGCTCCGGTTGAGGTGCTGCGCGAGATCAAGCGGCTTGGCCGCCTGCCGGTCGTCAACTTTGCCGCCGGCGGTGTCGCGACACCGGCTGACGCTGCCTTGATGATGCACTTGGGTGCGGACGGTGTCTTTGTTGGGTCTGGCATTTTCAAATCGGAAAATCCGGAAAAATACGCGCGCGCGATCGTAGAGGCGACGACTCATTACGAAGACTATGAATTGATCGCACACTTGTCGAAAGGATTGGGCGGCGCGATGCGCGGCATCGATATCGCGACATTGTTGCCGGAGCACCGGATGCAAGAACGCGGCTGGTAAGCTAAATAAAGGAGCAAAGCAACGATGAAAATAGGTGTACTTGGACTGCAAGGAGCTGTGCGGGAGCATGTTCGCGCCATTGAGGCGTGCGGCGCCGAGGCGGTCATCGTGAAAAAGCCGGAGCAGCTTGAAGGGTTGGACGGTCTTGTGCTGCCGGGCGGCGAAAGCACAACGATGCGGCGGCTCATCGACCGCTATGGGCTGATGGAGCCGCTCAAGCAATTTGCCGCTGCCGGCAAGCCGATGTTCGGCACGTGCGCCGGACTCATTTTGCTGGCGAAGCGAATTGTCGGCTATGACGAGCCACATTTAGGATTAATGGACATTACAGTCGAGCGGAACTCGTTCGGTCGGCAGCGGGAAAGCTTTGAGGCGGAGCTGTCGATTAAGGGTGTCGGCGACGGGTTTGTCGGCGTCTTCATCCGTGCTCCGCATATCGTGGAGGCCGGGGACGGGGTCGATGTCTTGGCGACATACAATGACCGCATTGTCGCCGCTCGACAAGGACAGTTTCTCGGCTGCTCGTTCCATCCAGAGCTGACCGACGATCATCGATTGATGCAATACTTTCTCAACATGGTCAAAGAAGCGAAAATGGCGTCAAGCCTCAAGTAAAGTGATCAAGCGAAAGCGATGAGAGGAACAAGTAGCGGGATGCCTTCCTTTCAGAGAGCCGGTGGGCGGTGCGAACCGGCAGGGAGCTCCTGTGAATCCATCCTCGAGCAAAACGTTGAACGCCCAAAGGGCCAGTAGGCGTTTTCGGCCGCCGCCGTTAACGGCAAAAGAGGAAGGCATAGCAAGCCTTCAATAAGGGTGGCACCGCGGGATGGCTCCCGTCCCTTTTTTGGGACGGGGGCTTTTTTATGTATAATATTGAATGGAAAAGGAGGTAAAAGCCATGCTGGATGTGAAAATATTGCGCACCCAGTTTGAAGAAGTGAAAGAAAAACTAATGCAGCGCGGCGGGGATTTGACGAACATCGACCGCTTTGAACAATTGGACAAAGACCGCCGCCGCTTGATCGCGGAAGTCGAAGAGCTGAAAAGCAAGCGCAACGATGTGTCGCAGCAAATCGCTGTCCTAAAGCGCGAGAAAAAGGACGCCGAGCCGCTGATTGCCCAAATGCGCGAAGTCGGTGACCGCATTAAACGGATGGATGAACAAATTCGCCAGCTTGAGGCGGAACTCGACGACTTGTTGTTGTCGATTCCAAACGTGCCGCACGAATCAGTGCCGATCGGCCAATCAGAAGAGGACAATGTGGAAGTGCGGAGATGGGGAGAGCCGCGTTCGTTTTCCTTTGAGCCGAAGCCGCATTGGGAAATCGCCGATCGGCTCGGTTTGCTCGACTTTGAGCGAGCCGCCAAAGTGGCGGGAAGCCGATTTGTCTTTTATAAAGGGTTAGGAGCGCGGCTTGAGCGGGCGCTCATCAACTTTATGCTTGACATCCATCTCGATGAATTCGGTTACGAAGAAGTGTTGCCGCCATACTTAGTGAACCGGGCGAGCATGATCGGAACCGGACAGTTGCCGAAATTTGCCGAGGATGTGTTCCATTTGGACAGCGAAGATTATTTCCTCATTCCGACCGCTGAGGTGCCGGTGACGAACCTGCACCGCGACGAAATTTTGGCCGCAGATGATTTGCCGATTTACTATGCGGCCTACAGCGCCTGCTTCCGCGCGGAAGCCGGGTCGGCCGGCCGCGACACGAGAGGGCTGATCCGCCAGCATCAGTTCAATAAAGTCGAGCTGGTAAAATTCGTAAAGCCGGAGGACTCGTACGATGAATTGGAAAAGCTGACGCGCCAGGCAGAGACGATTTTGCAACGGCTCGGGCTTCCGTACCGCGTTGTCGCCTTGTGCACCGGAGACCTTGGATTCTCGGCGGCGAAAACGTACGATATTGAAGTTTGGCTGCCAAGTTACGGAACGTACCGGGAAATTTCGTCGTGCAGCAACTTTGAGGCGTTTCAAGCGCGCCGTGCCAACATCCGCTTCCGTCGGGATCCAAAAGCGAAACCGGAGTACGTGCATACATTAAACGGTTCGGGGCTAGCCATTGGGCGGACGGTCGCCGCCATTTTGGAAAACTACCAGCAAGAAGACGGCTCGGTCATCGTTCCGGAAGCGCTTCGTCCTTACATGGGGAATCGGGACGTCATTCGCTGAAAAAAGGTGCTTGAGGCAAATCGTTGGTTGACTTTTCCCGACTGCCGTGTTATAGTGAATGACGTTGGCAATGAGGAACAAGAAATCTTGTTCTTGGCCAAGACGATGATGAAGAGGACTGACGCGCATAAGAGGAGATTGTCATCTGAAACGGCTGACCGCCGAAAGCCGTTTCCCATCATAAAAAAACCCGCCGTTGACCGGCGGGTTTTTTATGCCTTTATTTTTTTTACAACAGTAAATTGATCAGCGATCAGCCGCCAGTTTTGTGGAAAATCAATGCCAAGTTTCCAATAGCTGACCCCGCGCAAACCAAGTTCCTTCACGAGATTAAATTTTGCTTGAATGGAGCGGGCGTCCTCAAACCATACTTCATGCTCGCGTCCGTTTTCGTCGCGATAGCGAAAATGCGGTGCCTGCGCCTCCATATCGTATTCGATGGCAACGTTATACTTTGCGGCGAGGGCGATGGCTTGCTGCGGGCTGATGGCCTGGGCGTACGGGCCGCCGGGTACATATGGCAGCGTCCAGTCGTAGCCATACAAGTTTTGCCCCATCAAAATTTTTCCGGCTGGCATTTCAGAGATGGCGTACTCGAGAACGCGGCGGACCGGACCGATCGGGGACACCGGCATCGGCGGCCCGCCGCTGTAGCCCCATTCATACGTCATGATCACGACAAAGTCGACAATTTGTCCATGGGCGCGGTAGTCGTGTGCTTCGTACCAACGTCCGCGCTGGGTCGCGCTCGTTTTCGGCGCCAAGGCGGTCGACATCATCCACCCTTCTCGTGCAAACCGCCGTTTCGCTTTGCGCAAAAACGCATTATACGCCTCACGGTCTTCCGGGCGCAAATATTCAAAATCAAAATGGATGTCGCGGAAGCCATACCGTCTAGCGGTCGCGACAATGTTGTCGAGCAGACGATTTTGCAGCGTTTCGTTTGTTAACATAAGCGCGCCGAGCTCGTCGCTGAACTGCCCGTTTTCAATGTTGGCGACAACCATAACGAGCGTGACGCGGTTGGCGCGGGCAATATCCGGAAAGTCGTCAAGCGGCGGCTCTTGCAATGTCGCGTCGCGTCGGATCGCAAAATAAAAAGGACTCAAATAAGTCAAATACGGAGCGGCTTCGCGAGCGCTCGCCTCCAGCGCTGGGCTGACAGTCGCGCCGCGCGGTTCAATATAGGCGTTAAACTCCGCTCTTCGCTTGGCGCCGGGCGGTATATAAAGCCGCTGCCCGACCTTAAGCGGAGCGTTTAAGGAGAGGCGATTCACTTCGGCAAGCCGCTGCATCGGAATCGAAAATCGGCGTGCAATCGACCATAACGTGTCGCCGCGCTGCACCCAGTAAAAACGACCGACGATCGGGATCACGAGCGCCTGGCCGACAACGAGTTTATCAGGGTTTGGAAGCTTGTTGGCCCGGA
Organism: Geobacillus sp. Y412MC52; assembly: GCF_000174795.2. Classification (NCBI taxonomy): domain Bacteria; kingdom Bacillati; phylum Bacillota; class Bacilli; order Caryophanales; family Anoxybacillaceae; genus Geobacillus; species Geobacillus sp. Y412MC52. The sequence continues at coordinate 26,204 of NC_014915.1, forward strand.
CAATTTCTTCCGCCGTGGTCCCGTATGCCTCAGCAATTCCACTTAACGTTTGTCCACTCTGCACTACGTGGATTTGCATACTTGACCTCCTAGTTGCGTCTTTATTCTCCATATTCTATGATGAAAAGAAAGGAGAAATGACCGTTTGTGTGAAGGGGTATACGATGAACACCGACGAGTACTACATGCGATTGGCAATGGAAGAAGCAAAAAAAGCGGAGCAGATCGGCGAAGTGCCGATCGGCGCTGTCATCGTTCAAGACGGCCGCGTCATCGCCCGCGCTCATAATTTGCGGGAAACCGAACAACGCGCCATCGCTCATGCAGAAATTTTGGCAATCGATGAAGCATGCCGGGCAACCGGTTCATGGCGGCTTGAGCGGGCGACGTTGTACGTAACGCTTGAGCCGTGCGCCATGTGCGCAGGCGCCATTGTTCTTTCCCGCATCGAACGGGTTGTATTTGGCGCGTTTGACCCAAAGGGAGGGTGCGCTGGGACATTGATGAACTTATTGCAGGAAAGCCGATTTAACCATCAGGTTAAGGTGGTAAGCGGGGTGCTTGCTGACGAGTGCGGTTCGCTGTTGAGCCAATTTTTTCGACGATTGCGCGAACAAAAGAGAAATGTTGGCGGGAGTGCCAACGAAAATTCCGTCGATTGACATTGCATTTTTTCCGCTAACGAGCTATACTGATAGTGCCGTGCTAAGCGGGGAGGTAGCGGTGCCCTGTACTCGCAATCCGCTCTAGCGAGGCTGAATTCCTTCTCGAGGTTAGTCTGTTGCGAGGCCTGTCTCAAGCAAGTGGTGTTGACGTCTGGGTCCCGCGCAATGGGATTCCGTGAACCCTGTCAGGTCCGGAAGGAAGCAGCAGTAAGCGGATGCTCCCATGTGCCGCGGGGACGCCTGGGCTGAGCTAACTGCTTGAGCAACGCTCGGGGCAGCTAATCGACAGAAGGTGCACGGCCTTACATAGCGATAGGGAACAAAACCCACTCATGGCGAGTGGGTTTTTTGTTATTTCAAATTGCAATAGGAAGTTATATAATAGATAGGACGAGAGAAAGAGGAGGGCCGTTTTCCGTGGCATACCAAGCGTTATATCGCGTGTTTCGGCCGCAGCGCTTTGCGGACATGGTCGGCCAAGAACACGTGACCAAGACGTTGCAAAGCGCCCTGCTTCAACATAAAATATCGCACGCTTACTTATTTTCCGGCCCGCGCGGTACAGGAAAAACGAGCGCAGCGAAAATTTTCGCCAAGGCGGTCAACTGTGAACAGGCGCCAGCGGCGGAGCCATGCAATGAGTGTCCAGCTTGCCTCGGCATTACGAATGGAACGGTTCCCGATGTGCTGGAAATTGACGCTGCTTCCAACAACCGCGTCGATGAAATTCGTGATATCCGTGAGAAGGTGAAATTTGCGCCGACGTCGGCCCGCTACAAAGTGTATATCATCGACGAGGTGCATATGCTGTCGATCGGTGCGTTTAACGCGCTGTTGAAAACGTTGGAGGAGCCGCCGAAACACGTCATTTTCATTTTGGCCACGACCGAGCCGCACAAAATTCCGGCGACGATCATTTCCCGCTGCCAACGGTTCGATTTTCGCCGCATCCCGCTTCCGGCGATCGTTTCACGGCTAAAGTATGTCGCAAGCGCCCAAGGTGTCGAGGCGTCCGATGAGGCATTGTCCGCCATCGCCCGTGCTGCAGACGGGGGGATGCGCGATGCGCTCAGCTTGCTTGATCAAGCCATTTCGTTCAGCGACGGGAAACTTCGGCTCGACGACGTGCTGGCGATGACCGGGGCTGCATCATTTGCCGCCTTATCGAGCTTCATCGAAGCCATCCACCGCAAAGATACAGCGGCGGTTCTTCAGCAGTTGGAAACGATGATGGCGCAAGGGAAAGATCCGCATCGTTTGGTTGAAGACTTGATTTTGTACTATCGCGATTTATTGCTGTACAAAACCGCTCCCTATGTGGAGGGAGCGATTCAAATTGCTGTCGTTGACGAAGCGTTCACTTCACTGTCGGAAATGATTCCGGTTTCCAATTTATACGAGGCCATCGAGTTGCTGAACAAAAGCCAGCAAGAGATGAAGTGGACAAACCACCCGCGCCTTCTGTTGGAAGTGGCGCTTGTGAAACTTTGCCATCCATCAGCCGCCGCCCCGTCGCTGTCGGCTTCCGAGTTGGAACCGTTGATAAAGCGGATTGAAACGCTGGAGGCGGAATTGCGGCGCCTGAAGGAACAACCGCCTGCCCCTCCGTCGACCGCCGCGCCGGTGAAAAAACTGTCCAAACCGATGAAAACGGGGGGATATAAAGCCCCGGTTGGCCGCATTTACGAGCTGTTGAAACAGGCGACGCATGAAGATTTAGCTTTGGTGAAAGGATGCTGGGCGGATGTGCTCGACACGTTGAAACGGCAGCATAAAGTGTCGCACGCTGCCTTGCTGCAAGAGAGCGAGCCGGTTGCAGCGAGCGCCTCAGCGTTTGTATTAAAATTCAAATACGAAATCCACTGCAAAATGGCGACCGATCCCACAAGTTCGGTCAAAGAAAACGTCGAAGCGATTTTGTTTGAGCTGACAAACCGCCGCTTTGAAATGGTAGCCATTCCGGAGGGAGAATGGGGAAAAATAAGAGAAGAGTTCATCCGCAATAAGGACGCCATGGTGGAAAAAAGCGAAGAAGATCCGTTAATCGCCGAAGCGAAGCGGCTGTTTGGCGAAGAGCTGATCGAAATTAAAGAATAAACCGTTTAAAGGAGGATGCCAAGATGATGCGTGGCGGAATGGGCAATATGCAAAAAATGTTAAAACAAATGCAAAAAATGCAAAAAGAAATGCAAAAAGCGCAGGAAGAGTTGGCGGAAAAAACAGTGGAAGGCACGGCGGGCGGAGGCATGGTGACCGTTGTCGCTAACGGTCATAAACAAATTTTGGAAGTAAAAATTAAAGAGGAAGTCGTCGACCCAGACGATATTGAAATGCTGCAAGATTTGATTTTGGCAGCGACAAACGATGCGTTGAAAAAAGCGGATGAGTTGGCTAATGAAATGATGGGGCAGTTTACGAAAGGACTTAACATTCCAGGGTTGTTCTAGGGGGGGCGTATGCATTATCCAGAACCGCTATCGAAGTTGATTGACAGTTTTATGAAACTGCCCGGCATCGGCCCGAAAACGGCTGCCCGCCTTGCATTTCATGTGCTGGCGATGAAAGAAGACACCGTGCTTGAGTTTGCCAAAGCGCTCGTTGATGTCAAGCGGCATATTCATTATTGCACGATTTGCGGACATATTACAGATACAGACCCTTGCTACATCTGCAAAGACGAGCGGCGCGACCGGACGACGATTTGCGTTGTTCAGGATCCGAAAGATGTCATCGCCATGGAGAGGATGAAAGAATACAATGGCCTGTACCACGTGTTGCACGGGGCCATCTCGCCGATGGAAGGCATCGGACCGGAAGATATTAAAATCGCCGAGCTGCTCACGCGATTGCAGGATGAGACGATCCAAGAGGTGATTTTAGCGACCGACCCGAACATCGAGGGAGAGGCAACGGCGATGTACATCTCCCGCCTGTTGAAGCCGACAGGAATCAAAGTCACCCGCATCGCCCATGGCTTGCCGGTCGGCGGCGACTTGGAGTATGCGGACGAAGTGACGTTATCAAAGGCGTTGGAAGGGCGCCGTGAGCTATAGAGAGAAAGAAGGTGGGGATCGGTTTGTTATGGCGGCGAAAGGGGAAACTAAAGAGACAATTTGATGAGAAGTTAATGGCTGAACTACAAAAGGCTAGAACTGAATGGCTTGAGCAGAAACAACTCATCGAAAAAAGCGTCGATCCGTCTCCGGAGGTGCTGAGCGCATTGCAACTCGCTGAGGCCAAATATTTTTTCCTCCTCCGCGAAGCGAAGCACCGCCGCATCACACTTAAGGAAGTGCGTTAACTTCCTTATTTTTTTGTTCTTTTTTCCCCTGTTTCTCATACGTTGGTAGTACAAGCGTGCAAAAAGGGGGTTCAAACGTTGGAGCCGAAAGTCGTCATTACCGTGTTGCTAGCGCTTATCGCCGTTTTGCTTATCGTCGGCGCCCGTCTCAAAGCGCTTCGCCTCATCGGCTACGCTGCTATCCGCCTGATCGTCGGGGCGCTCGCGCTGTTTGTCATCAACACCATCGGCGGGCATTTTAACATCCATATTCCGATTAACCTCGTCACCTCAATCGTTTGCGGATTTCTTGGCCTCCCTGGAGCGGCAGCGTTAATCGTGATTGACCGATATATTTTGTAGGCATCATTATTCAAGATGCCTTTAATTTTTTTGTTTAAAAGTTATTGACTTTTATATGACAATGCATTATATTAATTAATGTCGCTGTTCATGAAATATATATTGACAGCAAATTAAATGATATGTATAATAATAAAAGTGTGCAAGATAAACAAGTTCCTTGAAAACTAAACAAAACGCAAGCGTCATAAGAAAAGCGGAGGCGCCGTAATTTCGCCTAAAGGCAGCCTGCGTCCTGCAGGCAACGGCGAAATATCGCCATCCTGGCGATCTCGAAGCCAAATGTTCTTCACCTCGAGGGGTGCTTGCACCCCGAGGTAGAAGGTGATTTGGCAGAAGAGAGCGAGGCGCCGAAGCTGGACAATCCGAAAAGCGGAGGCCGCTTGCCTATCGGCGAAACGCGCTGAGAGGCCCGCGAGGAGGCTGTCGCCGCCGCAGCGGGACACGAAGCGTCGCGAGCCGATAGCGGCCGAAGCTAGACAGCATGAAAAGCGGAGGCCGCTTTGGCCGAAGCTGGACAATCCGAAAAGCCAATCAACTTTCTTTGGAGAGTTTGATCCTGGCTCAGGACGAACGCTGGCGGCGTGCCTAATACATGCAAGTCGAGCGGACCAAATCGGAGCTTGCTCTGATTTGGTCAGCGGCGGACGGGTGAGTAACACGTGGGCAACCTGCCCGCAAGACCGGGATAACTCCGGGAAACCGGAGCTAATACCGGATAACACCGAAGACCGCATGGTCTTTGGTTGAAAGGCGGCCTTTGGCTGTCACTTGCGGATGGGCCCGCGGCGCATTAGCTAGTTGGTGAGGTAACGGCTCACCAAGGCGACGATGCGTAGCCGGCCTGAGAGGGTGACCGGCCACACTGGGACTGAGACACGGCCCAGACTCCTACGGGAGGCAGCAGTAGGGAATCTTCCGCAATGGGCGAAAGCCTGACGGAGCGACGCCGCGTGAGCGAAGAAGGCCTTCGGGTCGTAAAGCTCTGTTGTGAGGGACGAAGGGGCGCCGTTCGAAGAGGGCGGCGCGGTGACGGTACCTCACGAGGAAGCCCCGGCTAACTACGTGCCAGCAGCCGCGGTAATACGTAGGGGGCGAGCGTTGTCCGGAATTATTGGGCGTAAAGCGCGCGCAGGCGGTCCCTTAAGTCTGATGTGAAAGCCCACGGCTCAACCGTGGAGGGTCATTGGAAACTGGGGGACTTGAGTGCAGGAGAGGAGAGCGGAATTCCACGTGTAGCGGTGAAATGCGTAGAGATGTGGAGGAACACCAGTGGCGAAGGCGGCTCTCTGGCCTGCAACTGACGCTGAGGCGCGAAAGCGTGGGGAGCAAACAGGATTAGATACCCTGGTAGTCCACGCCGTAAACGATGAGTGCTAAGTGTTAGAGGGGTCACACCCTTTAGTGCTGCAGCTAACGCGATAAGCACTCCGCCTGGGGAGTACGGCCGCAAGGCTGAAACTCAAAGGAATTGACGGGGGCCCGCACAAGCGGTGGAGCATGTGGTTTAATTCGAAGCAACGCGAAGAACCTTACCAGGTCTTGACATCCCCTGACAACCCAAGAGATTGGGCGTTCCCCCTTCGGGGGGGCAGGGTGACAGGTGGTGCATGGTTGTCGTCAGCTCGTGTCGTGAGATGTTGGGTTAAGTCCCGCAACGAGCGCAACCCTCGCCTCTAGTTGCCAGCATTCAGTTGGGCACTCTAGAGGGACTGCCGGCGACAAGTCGGAGGAAGGTGGGGATGACGTCAAATCATCATGCCCCTTATGACCTGGGCTACACACGTGCTACAATGGGCGGTACAAAGGGCTGCGAACCCGCGAGGGGGAGCGAATCCCAAAAAGCCGCTCTCAGTTCGGATTGCAGGCTGCAACTCGCCTGCATGAAGCCGGAATCGCTAGTAATCGCGGATCAGCATGCCGCGGTGAATACGTTCCCGGGCCTTGTACACACCGCCCGTCACACCACGAGAGCTTGCAACACCCGAAGTCGGTGAGGCAACCCGCAAGGGAGCCAGCCGCCGAAGGTGGGGCAAGTGATTGGGGTGAAGTCGTAACAAGGTAGCCGTACCGGAAGGTGCGGCTGGATCACCTCCTTTCTAAGGAGAAAAGCGGAGGCCGCCCGCCTATCGGCGAGGTGCGCTGGAGGGCCTGCGAGCGGGCTTAGCCCGCCGCAGCAGGACCGAAGCGTCGCGAGCCGATGGCGGCCGGAGCTAGACAGGGAGAAAAGCGAAGGCGAGCGTTTCGCCGCGATGGGCAAATGTTCTTCGCCTAGAGGGATTTACAATCCCGAAGGCGAAGGTTATTTGACCCCGAGCGGCGGCGAGCCGGAGCTAGACAGAATTTCTTGACAAAACCTATCAGTTTGATTATAATGACGCTTGCTGTTTTGTTTAGTTTTGAGGGAACTTATTGTTCCTTGCAATGTGTATATGGGCCTATAGCTCAGCTGGTCAGAGCGCACGCCTGATAAGCGTGAGGTCGGTGGTTCAAGTCCACTTAGGCCCATTGGATGGGGCCTTAGCTCAGCTGGGAGAGCGCCTGCTTTGCAAGCAGGAGGTCATCGGTTCGATCCCGATAGGCTCCACCATATCAAGTTTTGCGTCTGTGCCTGCGTCTGCCAGCGGGTTCAGGGAAGCAAGATTCCTCGGCACAAGACTGCAGAGAAGCAAATTCAAGAAGCAGTCTCGTTCCTTGAAAACTAGATAACCGGAAAAGCGGAGGCGCCGCGATCGGCTCTCGAAGCCAAATGTTCTTCACCCGGAGGGGTGCTTGCACCCCGAGGGGGAAGGTTATTTGGCAGAAGAGAGCCAGGCGCCGACGCTAGACATGAAGGAAGAAGCCGAGAGCGCAATAGGTTAAGCTGGAAAGGGCGCACGGTGGATGCCTTGGCACTAGGAGCCGATGAAGGACGGGGCAAACGCCGAAACGCTTCGGGGAGCTGTAAGCAAGCGTTGATCCGGAGATGTCCGAATGGGGGAACCCACTGTCCGTAATGGGGCAGTATCCATGCCTGAATCCATAGGGCATGGAGGGCACACCCGGGGAACTGAAACATCTTAGTACCCGGAGGAGAAGAAAGCAACCGCGATTCCCTGAGTAGCGGCGAGCGAAACGGGAACAGCCCAAACCAAGAGGCGTGTCCTCTTGGGGTTGTAGGACCGCTCACGATGGGAGTGAGAAAGGGACGGGGTAGACGAACCGGTCTGGAACGGCCGGCCAGAGAAGGTGAGAGCCCTGTAGTCGAAACTTCGTTCCCTCCCGAGCGGATCCTGAGTACGGCGGGACACGAGGAATCCCGTCGGAAGCAGGGAGGACCATCTCCCAAGGCTAAATACTCCCTAGTGACCGATAGTGCACCAGTACCGTGAGGGAAAGGTGAAAAGCACCCCGGGAGGGGAGTGAAAGAGAACCTGAAACCGTGTGCCTACAAGTAGTCAGAGCCCGTTGATGGGTGATGGCGTGCCTTTTGTAGAATGAACCGGCGAGTGACGATGGCGTGCGAGGTTAAGCCGAAGAGGCGGAGCCGCAGCGAAAGCGAGTCTGAACAGGGCGTCAAGTACGTCGTCGTCGACCCGAAACCAGGTGATCTACCCATGTCCAGGGTGAAGGCCGGGTAACACCGGCTGGAGGCCCGAACCCACGCACGTTGAAAAGTGCGGGGATGAGGTGTGGGTAGGGGTGAAATGCCAATCGAACTTGGAGATAGCTGGTTCTCCCCGAAATAGCTTTAGGGCTAGCCTCGGGTTTAGGAGTCTTGGAGGTAGAGCACTGATTGGGCTAGGGGCCCAAAACGGGTTACCGAACCCAGTCAAACTCCGAATGCCAATGACTTATGCCCGGGAGTCAGACCGCGAGTGATAAGATCCGTGGTCGAGAGGGGAACAGCCCAGACCGCCAGCTAAGGCCCCGAAGTGCACGTTCAGTGGAAAAGGATGTGGAGTTGCCGAGACAACCAGGATGTTGGCTTAGAAGCAGCCACCATTTAAAGAGTGCGTAATAGCTCACTGGTCGAGTGACTCTGCGCCGAAAATGTACCGGGGCTAAACGTGCCGCCGAAGCTGCGGGATGACCGTTGGTCATCGGTAGGGGAGCGTTCTAAGGGCAGAGAAGCCAGACCGGAAGGACTGGTGGAGCGCTTAGAAGTGAGAATGCCGGTATGAGTAGCGAAAACAGAGGTGAGAATCCTCTGCGCCGAAAGCCTAAGGGTTCCTGAGGAAGGTTCGTCCGCTCAGGGTTAGTCGGGACCTAAGCCGAGGCCGAAAGGCGTAGGTGATGGACAACAGGTTGAGATTCCTGTACCACCTTCTTCCCGTTTGAGCGATGGGGGGACGCAGGAGGATAGGGCGAGCAGGCGGCTGGAAGAGCCTGTCCAAGCCGTGAGGCTGATCCGCAGGCAAATCCGCGGATCATAAGGCCAAGCGGTGATGGCGACGGATGGATCCGGAAGTCCCCGATTTCACACTGCCAAGAAAAGCCTCTAGCGAGGGAAGAGGTGCCCGTACCGCAAACCGACACAGGTAGGCGAGGAGAGAATCCTAAGGCGCGCGGGAGAACTCTCGTTAAGGAACTCGGCAAAATGACCCCGTAACTTCGGGAGAAGGGGTGCTCTTTGGGGTGAAGAGCCCTGAAGAGCCGCAGTGAAAAGGCCCAAGCGACTGTTTATCAAAAACACAGGTCTCTGCGAAGCCGAAAGGCGACGTATAGGGGCTGACACCTGCCCGGTGCTGGAAGGTTAAGGGGAGCGCTTAGCGGAAGCGAAGGTGCGAACCGAAGCCCCAGTAAACGGCGGCCGTAACTATAACGGTCCTAAGGTAGCGAAATTCCTTGTCGGGTAAGTTCCGACCCGCACGAAAGGTGTAACGACTTGGGCGCTGTCTCAACGAGAGACCCGGTGAAATTATACTACCTGTGAAGATGCAGGTTACCCGCGACAGGACGGAAAGACCCCGTGGAGCTTTACTGCAGCCTGATATGGAATTTTGGTATCGCTTGTACAGGATAGGTGGGAGCCAGGGAAGCCGGAGCGCCAGCTTCGGTGGAGGCGACAGTGGGATACCACCCTGGCGGTATTGAAATTCTAACCCGCACCCCTTAACGGGGTGGGAGACAGTGTCAGGTGGGCAGTTTGACTGGGGCGGTCGCCTCCCAAAAGGTAACGGAGGCGCCCAAAGGTTCCCTCAGAATGGTTGGAAATCATTCGGAGAGTGCAAAGGCACAAGGGAGCTTGACTGCGAGACGGACAGGTCGAGCAGGGACGAAAGTCGGGCTTAGTGATCCGGTGGTTCCGCATGGAAGGGCCATCGCTCAACGGATAAAAGCTACCCCGGGGATAACAGGCTGATCTCCCCCAAGAGTCCACATCGACGGGGAGGTTTGGCACCTCGATGTCGGCTCATCGCATCCTGGGGCTGTAGTCGGTCCCAAGGGTTGGGCTGTTCGCCCATTAAAGCGGTACGCGAGCTGGGTTCAGAACGTCGTGAGACAGTTCGGTCCCTATCCGTCGCGGGCGGAGGAAATTTGAGAGGAGCTGTCCTTAGTACGAGAGGACCGGGATGGACGCACCGCTGGTGTACCAGTTGTCCCGCCAGGGGCACCGCTGGGTAGCTATGTGCGGACGGGATAAGCGCTGAAAGCATCTAAGCGTGAAGCCCCCCTCAAGATGAGATTTCCCACCGCGTGAAGCGGGTAAGATCCCTCGAAGATGACGAGGTCGATAGGTCCGAGGTGGAAGCGTGGCGACACGTGGAGCTGACGGATACTAATCGATCGAGGGCTTAACCAAGAAAAGCGCAGGCGAGCGGGTCGCCGCGACGGGCAAATGTTCTTCGCCTGCAGGGATGTTCACATCCCGAAGGCGAAGGTTATTTGACCCCGAGCGGCGGCGAGCCGGAGCTGGACAATGCGAAAAGCGCAGGCGAGCGGCTTCTTCCGACGGTTATCTAGTTTTGAAGGAATGAACATCCTGTTGACAAATCCAACAGGATGGATATAATAATTACTGTCCAAGATGATAACTATTGCCTAGTGGCTATGGCGGAGGGGAAACACCCGTTCCCATCCCGAACACGGAAGTTAAGCCCTCCAGCGCCGATGGTAGTTGGGGCCAGCGCCCCTGCAAGAGTAGGTCGCTGCTAGGCAATAAACGAGCAGCCAGTTGCATTGGTGCAATTGGCTGCTTTCGTTTTTTGAGGAAAAAACGATAAGGACCCGCTCAATGTCTCTCTTCCTTTCATCTACTAGTATAGAATGTTAGCAATGTGGGAAACATAGAGGATGGGAGGTGGAGAGCGTGAGGACATCAATAGCAGACCGGAATCAACGCGAACATGTATGCATCGTTTGTGAACAGGAAAAAAAGGAAGGGATTTTCCTTTTTGGCCATTTTCTTTGTTTGGACTGCAACCGGGCGATTGTGCAAACGAATACGGACGACCCGAACTACTCGTTTTATGTGCGGCAGCTGCGCAAAATGTTTACATCGAAAATTCACTCGTAATCAGGGCCTGCATTTGGGCCTGTTTTTATTTGCGATTGACGCGACTCGTGCGTTTTTTCGGGCGTTTGTGATACTATATGTTTGATGTTTCTCCTGCATATCCCATGCATTTCGGCAGTCTGCCCGGATGATGGCCGTTCTGGGACAGACAGCAAGGAAAGAGGATGATGATGGATCAAACGAAAACTCCTTTATATGACGCTCTCGTGCACCATTGGGCGCGCCGCCCGGTTTCGTTTCACGTGCCGGGACATAAATACGGCGCTTTGTTTTCGAAACGAGGGAGAGATATGTTTGCGCCGCTGTTGGCGTTGGATGCGACGGAAATTTCCGGCTTGGATGACTTGCATCATCCTGAGTCGGTGATTGCCGAGGCGCAGGCGCTGGCGGCGGAGCTGTATGGCGTTAGGGAGACGTTTTTCCTTGTGAACGGTTCGACGGCAGGGAATTTGGCAATGATCGCCGCCGTGTGTGATGGAAAGAGGAAGAAAGTGATTGTACAACGCAATTGCCATAAATCGGTGATGCATGCATTGCAACTCATGGAAGCCACTCCTGTTCTACTTGCTCCCGAGTTTGATCGTGATGTGTGTGTCGCTTCGCACATTCGTCCTGAAGCGGTCAAAGAGGCGTTGGCGCTTCATGATGATGTTGCTGCGGTTGTATTGACGAACCCAAATTATTATGGAATGGCCGCCGATTTGACAGAAATCGTCCGTCTAGTTCATGAACATGGCATTCCGGTGCTGGTTGATGAGGCGCATGGCGCCCATTTCGTTGTCGGCCCCCCTTTTCCGACATCGGCGCTTCGCTATGGCGCCGATGTCGTCGTGCAGTCGGCGCATAAAACGTTGCCGGCGATGACGATGGGAGCGTTTTTGCATGTAAACAGCGAGCGGGTTGATCTTGAGCGGTTGAAATATTTTTTGCAGTTGTTTCAGTCAAGCAGCCCGTCTTACCCGATTATGGCGTCGCTCGATTTGGCGCGGAGTTATGTCGCCCAGCTTTCAAAAAGCGATGCGGCGGCGATCGTGGCAGAAATTGAGAAGTTTAAAGCAGCCTTGGCCGATATTGATGGGGTGGCAGTCGTTTGTTCCCGTCATTTTGGCGTACAGACCGACCCGCTGAAAGTAACGGTGCAGACGCGCTGTTCCTTGACCGGGTATGAACTGCAACGTTGGCTTGAGCGCGAAGGGGTGTTTGTCGAGCTTGCTGATCGAATGAACGTGCTTTTCGTTTGTCCGCTGGCGGTAACCGGGCGGCTTCAGGAAGCAGCGGAGAAAATCAAACGAGCGTGGCGCGATTTGCCAGATGGCGAGGCGCCGGTGTGTAACGCTTCGCCTTTTCTCGGACCGCCGCTATCGGTTTTAGTCCCGTATAATGAGCTGCGCCATTTGCGGACAAAAGCTGTGGCGCTCGAGGAAGCTGAAGGACATATAGCAGCGGAAACGGTCATTCCATATCCGCCTGGGGTGCCGCTCGTGTGGGTCGGAGAACGGATCGGCCGCGGCCATATTGAACAGATCCGCCAGCTTCTTTGTCAGCGGGCGCACATACAAGGCGGAAGCCGGCTGAAAGATGGTCAGCTGGTTGTATACGAATAGGAAGGATGGAAAGGATGCCGCGAGTGATGAACGGATGCTTTTTTTCGTTTGAAGGGCCGGAAGGAGCCGGCAAAACGACGATGATCAGCAAATTGGAGTCGTTGTTGCGTGAGCGGGGGATTGACGTCGTGGCGACGAGGGAACCGGGCGGGGTGCGCATTGCCGAGGCGATTCGCTCAATCATTTTAAACCGTGACTATACGGAAATGGACGGGCGGACGGAGGCGCTTTTATATGCGGCGGCGCGCCGGCAGCATTTGCTTGAGAAAATCGTGCCGGCGCTTGAGGCTGGGTGCGTCGTCCTTTGCGACCGGTTTGTTGACAGTTCCCTCGCCTACCAGGGATTTGCCCGCGGGCTTGGCATTGAGGAAGTATGGAAAATTAATGAGTTCGCTATTGATGGGTATATGCCGTCGCTGACGATTTATTTTGATATCGATCCGCAAATTGGGCTTGAACGAATCCGACGAAACCGCGGCCGGGAAGTGAATCGGCTTGACCTTGAAACGTTGTCTTTTCATGAGAAGGTGCGAGAAGGGTATCGGGAACTCGCTAGACGGTTTGCCGACCGCATTGTCGTCATCGACGCGAACCGCCCGCTTGATGATGTATTCGCCGAAACAACAGCCGCGGTGCTTTCCCGTTTGAAAGGAAGATGACAGCGCCATTTCCATGAATCCGACCGTGATGATTCCTAGCGGACATGATAGAATAGAAATAAGAAATCAAGGAAGAGTGATGGCGATGCGATGGGAACAGCTAGCGAAACGCCAGCCGGTGGTGGCGAAAATGCTGCAAAGCGGCTTGGAAAAAGGGCGGATTTCTCATGCGTACTTGTTTGAGGGGCAGCGGGGGACGGGCAAAAAAGCGGCCAGTTTGTTGTTGGCGAAACGTTTGTTTTGTCTGTCCCCAATCGGAGTTTCCCCGTGTCTAGAGTGCCGCAACTGCCGGCGCATCGACTCCGGCAACCACCCTGACGTCCGGGTGATCGGCCCAGATGGAGGATCAATCAAAAAGGAACAAATCGAATGGCTGCAGCAAGAGTTCTCGAAAACAGCGGTCGAGTCGGATAAAAAAATGTACATCGTTGAGCACGCCGATCAAATGACGACAAGCGCTGCCAACAGCCTTCTGAAATTTTTGGAAGAGCCGCATCCGGGGACGGTGGCGGTATTGCTGACTGAGCAATACCACCGCCTGCTAGGGACGATCGTTTCCCGCTGTCAAGTGCTTTCGTTCCGGCCGTTGCCGCCGGCAGAGCTCGCCCAGGGACTTGTCGAGGAGCACGTGCCGTTGCCGTTGGCGCTGTTGGCTGCCCATTTGACAAACAGCTTCGAGGAAGCACTGGCGCTTGCCAAAGATAGTTGGTTTGCCGAGGCGCGAACATTAGTGCTACAATGGTATGAGATGCTGGGCAAGCCGGAGCTGCAGCTTTTGTTTTTCATCCACGACCGCTTGTTTCCGCATTTTTTGGAAAGCCATCAGCTTGACCTTGGACTTGATTTGCTTTTATATTTATACCGCGATTTGTTGCATATTCAAGCCGGGCAGATGGACGGCGTGTTATACCGCGATCAGCTGGACCGCCTGCAACGATGGGCGCTTGCTTGCCCGCAGCGGCGGATTTTGGCTGGCATGGAAGCGATTTTACAAGCGAAAACGCGTTTAAATACAACAAATATGAGCACGGCGTTGCTTGTTGAGCAGCTCGTTCTTCAATTAAAGCGGTAAAGGAGGGAGAGCCGTTGTATACGGTAGTCGGCGTCCGTTTTAAAAAAGCAGGGAAAATTTATTATTTTGACCCTGGCGATGCCGTTATTCCCGTCGGCGAATTCGTCATTGTCGAGACGGTCCGAGGCATTGAGTATGGAAAAGTCGTCATCGCCAATAAACAAGTCGACGAAAACGACATCGTGCTGCCGCTCAAAAAAGTGATCCGCGTGGCGAATGAGAAAGATAAATGGATTGTAGAAGAAAACAAAAAGGCGGCGCGCGAGGCGTATGACATTTGCTTGCGCAAAGTGGAGGAGCACGGGCTGGAAATGAAGCTCGTCGATGTGGAATATACGTTTGACCGCAATAAAGTGATCTTTTATTTCACTGCCGATGGGCGCGTCGATTTCCGCGAGCTTGTGAAGGACTTAGCGTCGATTTTCCGCACGCGCATCGAGCTGCGGCAAATCGGGGTGCGCGATGAGGCGAAAATGCTTGGCGGCATCGGGCCGTGCGGCCGCATGCTTTGTTGTTCGACGTTTTTAGGCGATTTTGAACCGGTGTCGATCAAAATGGCGAAAGATCAAAACTTGTCGCTCAATCCAACGAAAATTTCCGGGTTGTGCGGCCGGCTGATGTGTTGCCTGAAATATGAAAACGAAGAGTATGAGACGGCGAAAGAACAACTCCCGGATTTAGGGGAATATGTCGAAACACCGCACGGCTTCGGCAAAGTCGTCGGCTTGAACATTTTAGAGCGGGTGCTGCAAATCGAGCTTCCAGAATTCGGACGGGTCGTCGAATATACACTCGATGAGCTGATGAAAAACGGGACGTTGTCCATTCGCGTCGCAGATTAATTTGGGGTGGGGCCAGTGGAAAAAGTAGATAAAAAAGAAGTGTTTCGATCAGTGGCCAATATGGAAGAGCAACTTAGTTATTTTTACCGCGAGCTGGTACAGCTGAAACAGCGCGTAACGGAGCTGTTAGAAGAGAATCACCAGCTGCAAATCGAAAATGCTCATTTGCGCCGTCGGCTTGAACAATTGTCAGAAGCATGGGAAGAAGGCAAACGAAAAGGGGACAAACATGGCAAAAAACTCATCGACATTGGCGAAGGGTATGATAATTTAGCCCGCCTTTACCAAGAAGGGTTTCATATTTGTCACATCCATTACGGAAGCATTCGCACCGAGGGCGATTGTTTGTTTTGCTTGTCGTTTTTGAACAAAAACTAAAGGCAGCGCCACCCTTTCCGTTTCGGAAAGGTTATTTTTTTCAATGGAGGATCGTGCGTCATGGTGGAATTGTACGAGGATGAACGGCTCGATTATTTGTTTAACGAAGAGCTCCGCATCATTCAAAGTCCATCTGTATTTTCGTTTTCCCTTGATGCCGTGCTCCTTGCTCATTTTGCCTATATGCCGATTCAAAAGGGGCAGATTGTTGATTTGTGCACGGGCAACGGGGTGATTCCCCTCTTGTTGAGCCGGCGAACAAAAGGGACGATCATCGGCATCGAAATTCAAGAACGGCTTTGCGACATGGCGAGGCGAAGCGTGCAATACAACGGGCTTGAAGGACAAATCGAGATCATACACGGCGACATTAAAGAAGCGCCGCAACGGATCGGTTACAGCCGGTACGATGTCGTCACGTGCAACCCCCCGTATTTTCCGGCAGTCGGCAAAGACGAACTGAGCAAAAATGAACATATCGCCATCGCCCGCCATGAAATTTATTGCACCCTAGAGGATGTGATTCGAGTCAGCAGCCAGCTGTTGAAGCAAGGAGGGAAGGCGGCGTTCGTCCACCGTCCCGGGCGGCTGCTTGACCTTGTGACGCTCATGCGCCAATACCGTCTTGAGCCGAAACGGCTCCGCTTTGTGTACCCGAAAGAGGGCAAAGAGGCGAACATGATTTTAATTGAAGGGACAAAAGATGCAAGCCCGGACTTAAAAGTGTTGCCTCCGCTTGTCGTGTATGATGAGAATAACGAATATACCGAGGAGACGAAGCGGATCTTATATGGCATTATTTCATCTTAAAGGGGCGGAACAAGGATGCTTTGGCAGCAAAAAAGTTTTACCGAACAAACGGAGCAAGGGACGCTGTACATCGTGCCGACGCCGATCGGCAATTTGGAGGATATGACGTTTCGTGCGGTTAGGACGCTTCAGGAAGCTGATGTCATCGCCGCCGAGGACACAAGGCAGACGAAAAAGCTGCTCGCTCATTTCGGCATTCATACGCCGCTCGTCAGCTACCATGAGCATAATAAATACGCGAGCGGCCGGCAGCTTGTCGAATGGCTGAAGGAAGGAAAAACGGTGGCATTGGTGAGCGACGCCGGGATGCCCGGCATTTCCGATCCGGGCTATGAGCTTATTGCTGCGGCGCTTGCCGAGCGCTGCCGCGTCGTCCCTCTTCCTGGAGCGAACGCGGCATTGACAGCGCTTGTCGCCTCCGGGCTGCCCACGGACCGCTTTTTGTTTGTCGGCTTTTTGAAACGGGCGAAAAAAGAGAAAAAAGAGCAGCTGCTGTCATTAAAAACAGCGGCGGAGACGTTAATTTTTTATGAGGCGCCCCACCGCTTGAAAGAAACGCTCGCTCTTATGTATGATATATTCGGCAATCGGCGCATCGCTCTTGGCCGCGAGTTGACGAAACGGTTTGAGGAGTTCATCCGCGGCGATTTAAGCGATGCGGTCGCCTGGGCGGAAGAACATGACATCCGCGGCGAATTTTGCCTCATTGTCGAAGGGGCGCGAGACGGGAATAAACAAGAGCAAGAGGGAGAGGAATGGTGGCAGCCGCTTTCGCTTGTCGAACATGTCGATTATTATATTCGCGAGCACAGCCTTTCCGTCAAGGAGGCGGTGAAACAGGCGGCCAGTGATCGAAATATGTCGAAACGCGACGTTTATCGGCAGTATCATCAACAGCAAGAAGAAGAAAAAAAAGAGTTTCTCTGAAGCCAGAGAAACTTTTTTATTCTTTTTCTTTGTCTGTTGCTGCTTCTAGATGCTGTTGGATCTCCTGCAGCAAAATTTCCGCGCCTTCGCGGCTTAAAATGATTTTGCCGCCGGCCAGTTTGAAGTTGTCGTCCGACACTTCGCCGGTGACGACACACGTCATGTTCGGCTTATACTTTTTCAAAATGATGCGGTCATCGTCAACATAAATTTCCAACGCATCTTTTTCGTTAATATCCAACGTACGTCGCAGCTCAATTGGAATGACGACGCGGCCTAACTCATCGACTTTACGCACGATCCCTGTCGATTTCATCGTCGATTCTCCTCTCCGCAAAAAAGTTTTTTGTCGTTTATTCGTCAATATTCGACAAATTTCCTACAACCTAATCATATCAGTGTTTCCATTAAGCGTCAATCCTTTAATATGTAAAATTTAAAAAAAATGTATATTGTTATTTCAAAAAAAAGTTTGTTTAGAAAGAAAGGAGAAAACGAATGAATTTGCCCATCTAAACTCTATCCTTGTATAACAAATTCGCAGCGATGGTTGA
The DNA here is from genome assembly GCF_000174795.2 of Geobacillus sp. Y412MC52. Taxonomy (NCBI): domain Bacteria; kingdom Bacillati; phylum Bacillota; class Bacilli; order Caryophanales; family Anoxybacillaceae; genus Geobacillus; species Geobacillus sp. Y412MC52. The sequence goes on from NC_014915.1 coordinate 43,857, forward strand.
AAACGCGGCCGTATTTTTGCCGGTTTGGGTATATTTTTTCAGCCCACGAGAAATAGATGTTTTTGTAGAATGAAAAAATTATGTAAAATAGAAGTAACGCCGCTCTCGTCGCCGGACGGGGGCTTTTGTGCTCAACAGTACGAGGGAGGGCCTAACCGATGGAGAAAAAAACGTTTTATTTGACGACGCCGATTTATTACCCGAGCGACCGCCTGCATATCGGTCATGCTTACACAACGGTGGCGGGGGACGCCATGGCTCGCTATAAACGGATGCGCGGCTACGATGTCATGTATTTGACCGGCACCGATGAGCATGGGCAAAAAATTCAGCGCAAGGCGGAAGAAAAAGGAGTAACGCCGCAGCAATACGTCGATGAGATCGTCGCTGGCATTCAGGAGCTATGGAAGAAGCTCGACATTTCCTACGACGATTTTATTCGCACAACGCAGGAGCGGCATAAAAAAGTCGTCGAACAAATTTTCACCCGTCTTGTCGAACAAGGCGATATTTATTTGGGCGAATATGAAGGCTGGTATTGTACGCCGTGCGAATCGTTTTACACTGAGCGGCAGCTTGTGGACGGCAACTGTCCGGACTGCGGCCGGCCTGTTGAGAAAGTGAAAGAAGAGTCCTATTTCTTCCGGATGAGCAAATATGTCGACCGCTTGTTGCAATATTACGAAGAAAATCCCGATTTTATCCAACCGGAATCGCGGAAAAATGAGATGATCAACAACTTCATTAAGCCGGGGCTTGAGGATTTGGCTGTGTCCCGGACGACGTTCGATTGGGGCATTAAAGTGCCAGGCAATCCGAAGCATGTCATCTATGTCTGGATCGACGCGCTTGCCAACTATATCACAGCGCTCGGCTACGGCACGGACAACGATGAAAAGTTCCGCAAATATTGGCCGGCGGACGTCCATTTGGTCGGCAAAGAAATCGTCCGTTTCCATACGATTTATTGGCCGATTATGTTGATGGCGCTCGGCTTGCCGTTGCCGAAAAAAGTATTCGGCCATGGCTGGTTGCTGATGAAGGATGGAAAAATGTCCAAATCGAAAGGCAATGTCGTCGACCCAGTGACGCTCATCGACCGGTATGGGCTTGATGCGCTCCGCTATTATTTGCTGCGGGAAGTGCCGTTCGGCGCTGATGGCGTGTTTACGCCGGAAGGATTTATTGAGCGCATCAACTATGACTTGGCCAACGACTTAGGCAACTTGTTGCACCGTACCGTGGCGATGATCGAGAGATATTTCGACGGCGTTATTCCGCCATACCGCGGGCCGAAAACAACGTTTGACCAAGAGTTGGTGCAAACGGCGCGCGAAGTGGTGCGTCAATATGAAGAAGCGATGGAGGGAATGGAGTTTTCCGTCGCGCTCGCCGCTGTTTGGCAGTTGATTAGCCGGACGAACAAATACATCGATGAAACGCAGCCATGGGTATTGGCGAAAGACGAACAGAAACGGGATGAGCTTGCCGCCGTCATGACCCACTTGGCTGAATCGCTCCGCCATACGGCGGTGCTGCTCCAGCCGTTTTTGACGCGCACGCCGGAGCGCATGTTCGCTCAGCTCGGCATCACCGATCATTCATTAAAAGAATGGGACAGCTTGTACGATTTCGGCCTCATTCCGGAAGGGACAAAAGTGCAAAAGGGAGAACCGCTCTTCCCGCGCCTCGACATCGAAGCGGAAGTGGAGTACATTAAGGCGCATATGCAAGGGGGAAAACCGGCCGCCGAACCGGTAAAAGAGGAAAAAAAAGCAGCGGAGGCGGCGGAAATTTCGATTGACGAGTTCGCCAAAGTCGATTTGCGCGTCGCTGAAGTCATCCATGCCGAACGGATGAAAAACGCCGATAAGCTGTTGAAGCTTCAGCTTGACCTTGGCGGCGAGAAGCGGCAAGTGATCTCCGGCATTGCTGAGTTTTACAAACCAGAAGAACTCGTCGGCAAAAAAGTCATTTGCGTCGCCAATTTAAAACCAGCCAAGCTTCGCGGCGAATGGTCGGAAGGCATGATTCTAGCCGGAGGCAGCGGCGGAGAATTTTCGCTGGCGACGGTTGATCAACACGTGCCGAATGGAACGAAAATCAAATAACGGTTTGCTTGGCAGGGGGGTGTTGAGCTTGACACCTCCTTGTTGCTATTTTGTAATGGAAATGTTAACGAAATGTGACGTATGTAACCAATTTCTATGCTACACTTAACATCAAGGTGGAAAAGAGGGCATTAGTATGCTGTTTGATACGCACGCACATTTGAATGCAGTCCAATACGAAGAAGATTTGGAACAAGTCATTGAACGCGCCCGCGATGAAGGGGTTTCACACATTGTCGTCGTCGGGTTTGACCGTCCGACGATCGATCGGGCGATCGAGCTGGCCGAGCGGTATCCGTTTATTTATGCGGCGGTTGGCTGGCATCCGGTTGATGCGATCGAGATGACGGACGATGATTTGCAGATGATTGAACATCTCGCCGCCCACCCGAAAGTCGTGGCGCTCGGCGAGATGGGGCTTGACTACCATTGGGATAAATCGCCGAAAGACGTGCAACAAGAGGTGTTCCGGCAGCAAATCCGGCTGGCTAAAAAGGTGAAGTTGCCGATCATTATTCATAACCGTGAGGCGACGGCGGATATTTTAAAAATTTTGCAAGAGGAAAACGCCGCCGAAGTCGGCGGGATTATGCATTGTTTCAGCGGCAGCGTCGAGGTGGCCAAACAGTGCATGGACATGAATTTTCTCATTTCCCTTGGCGGACCGGTCACGTTTAAAAATGCGAAAAAACCGAAGGAAGTGGCGAAGGAGATTCCGCTCAGCCATTTATTGATCGAAACCGACTGTCCATATTTAACGCCTCACCCTTTCCGCGGCAAACGAAACGAGCCGAGCTATGTCAAATACGTTGCCGAAGCGATCGCACAGATCAAAAACATTTCTTTTGCCGAAGTAGCGGAAACAACGGCGGAAAATGCCAAAAAATTGTTCGCCATCGACCGCTAAAATTAGGCGTCGAACAGCGGGGAAGCTTGTCGAAGGTGCGGCGAAGACGATAAAATTCTACAAATTCAGCCGATATGAGCCAACCGCGTGTCGACAAGTCTTCCTTCCTTTTTCACTGAATTTTCTGCATAATAGAGTATGCTCGTGCGTACATGTTAAAGGGAGAGGGGAATTCCGTAGAAAAAGGAGGCGTTCATCTGATGTTGCCGAATGGGAGGAAATGGCTGGACTTATGGAGGAAAAACGTGACCGTCACAGCGGGCGGGTTTCTCGCCATCTCCGCGACGACAGGGGTTGCTGGATATGAGATGGCCAAAGACGATGTGACGCTGATCAAAAACGGAAACAAACAAGAAATTCGCACTCATGCGAAAACGGTGAAAGAGCTGCTTGCGGAGCAAAACATTCAGCCGCGCAAAGAAGATTATGTTTATCCGTCCTTGCATTCGCCGATCACCGACGATCTCCATATTGTTTGGGAAGCAAGCAAAGAAGTGACGCTGACAGTCAATGGAAAAAAGAAAAAGATATGGACGACAGCCGATACGGTCGCGGAGCTGCTCCGTTCGCAGCACGTGGCGGTCGGGGCGTATGACAAAGTGGCGCCGGCGCTTTCGGCGAAAATTCAAAAAGGCATGGACATCGGCGTTGAAAAGGCGTTTCCAGTCCACGTCAATGTCGGCGGTAAACAACAGCAGGTATGGACAACTTCGACTACGGTCGCTGACTTTTTGAAGCAGCAAGGGATTCAGCTAGGTCAATTCGATCGGATAGAGCCCTCCTTGCATGAAACGGTCAAAGAACAGATGACCATTCGCGTGATCCGAGTAAAAAAAGTCACCGATGTAGTGGAAGAACCCGTCGACTTTGCCGTGGTGACAAAACGGGATGACTCATTGCCGAAAGGAGAGCGGCGCGTCATTCAGCCTGGAGAAAAAGGGATGGTTCAAAAAACGTATGAGGTGACATTGGAAAACGGCAAAGAAACGGTGCGCAAACTAATCGCTGCGAAAACGCTAAAAGAAAGCAAGGCGCGCATTGTCGCCATCGGCATGAAAACGGTGCGCTCAGCTGCCGCGCCCGACCGCCCGTCCTCGCGCGGCTCGGACCATGCCGCGAAGGAATTTTACGTCACCGCCACCGCCTACACTGCCTATTGTGCAGGCTGTTCAGGCATAACAAGCACGGGCATCAACTTGCGCAAAAATCCTTCCGCTAAAGTGATTGCGGTCGACCCGTCCATCATCCCCCTTGGGTCGAAAGTGTATGTGGAAGGATACGGATATGCCATTGCCGCTGACACCGGTTCAGGCATCCGCGGATATAAAATTGATGTGTTTTTCCCGGAACGGTCGGATGCGTTTCGTTGGGGCAGAAAGCGCGTGAAAATACGGGTATTGCCATAGAGATGCGATGGGAGAACGAAGCGGAGGGTTTTTTCCCTCTGCTTTTTTTCGCTATAATGGCATTGTGCCGCGACAATGCGCGCCGTTTCTGCTAAATTAGACGATGCAAACGGAAAAAAAGTTTCAGCGAAATTCAAAAAATAATAAGGGAATGAAGCGGCTTTCGGCGATGATTCGCCTTACTTTTGATTTTACCGGAAAGGAGGCATTGCAGAAATAGGAAAAAGAGACGATTCCGTTGTTTCTGCAATGGGAGGATGAAGATCAAAGAAGTGATCGTTGTGGAAGGAAAAGATGATACGGCGGCGATCCGGCGCGCCGTCGATGCCGATACAATCGAGACAAACGGAGCAGCAGTGGGCGTGGATGTCATTGAGCGGATCAAGCTGGCGAAAGAGCGCCGCGGCGTGATCATTTTTACCGATCCCGATTTTCCCGGCGAAAAAATTCGCCGCACGATTGCCGAACAGGTGCCGGGGTGCAAGCATGCCTTTTTGCCGCGCGAGGCGGCCAAAGCGAAAAACGGCAAGGGAATCGGGGTTGAGCACGCGTCCCCTGACGAAATCCGTCGGGCGCTCGCCAACGTGTATGAAGAGGCGTCGGATTGGAAGGAAGAAATTACGTTTGCTGAACTGATCGAGGCTGGGTTGATCGGCGGCGCGATGGCGCGCCGGCGGCGGCAGCGTCTTGGCGAGGAGCTGAAAATCGGCTATGCGAACGGTCGGCAGTTTCATAAGCGGCTGCAAGTGTTCCGCATTTCCCGTGATGCTTTTTATGCCGCGTTAGCGCACGTGATGCAGGAGGAGGCGGACGATGTATAAAGATATTGCAACACCGGGGCGGACGAAAGAAATTTTGGAGCGATATGGCTTTTCGTTTAAAAAGAGCCTTGGGCAAAACTTTTTGATCGATGCGAACATTTTGCGGAAAATCGTGGATGTTGCCGACATCTCCCCTGATACAGGAGCGATTGAAATCGGACCGGGCATCGGAGCGTTGACGGAACAATTGGCGCGGCGGGCGAAAAAAGTCGTCGCTTTCGAAATCGACGGCCGACTGTTGCCCATTTTGGCCGACACGCTGTCTCCTTATGACAATGTGCGCATCTTTCACCAAGATGTATTAAAGGCCGACTTGCATGCCGTCATCGCCGAGGAATTGGCTGATGTAAGCGACCGGATGGTCGTCGCCAACTTACCTTATTATGTGACGACACCGATCATTATGAAGCTGCTTACCGATCGGTTGCCGATCCGCGGCATGGTCGTCATGCTGCAAAAAGAAGTCGCCGACCGTCTTGCCGCTAAGCCAGGGACGAAAGATTACGGCTCGCTGACGATCGCTGTGCAGTATTATACCGAAGCGGAAGTCATCATGACGGTGCCGCGCACCGTCTTTATGCCGCAGCCGAACGTTGATTCTGCTGTCATCCGGCTCGTAAAGCGGCAGCATCCGCCTGTTGTTGTCGACGATGAGGGCGTGTTTTTCCAAGTGGTGCGGGCAAGCTTCGCCCAGCGCCGCAAAACGCTGTTCAACAACTTAACAAACAATTTGCCGGGAGGAAAAGAGAACAAAGAGCAAATTGAACGAGTGCTCGTTGCTTTGGGCATTGACCCGCGCCGCCGCGGAGAGACGCTTGACATCGCTGAGTTTGCTTCATTAAGCAACGCGTTGGCACCGCTTTTCGGCAAATGAAGGAGTCGTAAAGAAAGCGCTTCTCTGGGGGGCAGCGGTCTTTTCGTCAACCAAAGCCGTCCAAACAGGCGTCTATCACCTATTGTCCGCACGTGCATATCGTATGGATGACAACGATTATGCAATGGAGTGAGCGGTGATGGACGTCATTAAAATCGGCGATATTGTCGCCCGCAAGTCTTACCAATGTGATTTATTGTTCCGAGTGATTGATATTAAAGAAAAAAACGGCGAGTGGGAAGCGATTTTGTATGGTGAAGATGTGCGCCTCGTCGCGGACGCTCCGTGCAGCGATTTAGTCGTCATCGATGAGCAGGAGCAACAGGAACGGAAAAAGCGGGAAATCGAGCTGATTGAACAATCGTATCGGCTTTTTCGCCAAGATTATCAGGCGATCAAGCAAAAAGTCGAATATCGGGCGACCGGCGGATACCGGGTGGAGAAAGATTTTTTTCAAATTCCGGGGCGCGTCCTCCATTTGGATGGCGACCCGTTATATTTGCGCAAATGTATGGATTTGTATGAGCGGATCGGCGTGCCGGTGCACGGCATTTACTGCGAGGAAAGCGAAATGCCGGAAAAAGTTGGCTACTGGATCGAGCAGTTTCGCCCTGATATTTTAGTCATCACCGGGCATGATTCGTATTCGAAGTCAAAAGGAAAGGTGCATGAGTTAAAAGCGTACCGCCATTCGCGCCATTTTGTGCAAACGGTGAAAGAGGCGCGCAAAAAAGTGCCCCATTTGGACCAACTGATCATTTTCGCCGGCGCCTGCCAGTCGCACTTTGAGTCGCTCATCCGCGCTGGGGCGAATTTTGCCAGTTCACCAGCGCGGGTGAACATTCATGCTCTGGACCCCGTCTATATCGTTTCGCGCCTCAGCTTCACCCCGTTCACCGAAACGGTCGACGTATGGGATGTGTTGCGCAACACGTTAACCGGGGAAAAGGGGCTTGGCGGGGTGGAAACGAAAGGCGTGCTCCGCACCGGGATGCCGTTTCGCCTCATTGAGGATCGAGAGGAAAACCGCCGCAGTTGATGGGCGGTTTTTTCTATACGTCCGTCGCATTTTTTTACAAAAAAGTTCCACATCACACATAAAAAGAAGGATATTGTAGAAAAATATACATTGACAGAAATAAAAATGCCCTGATATAATTTTTATTTTTTTGACTTTAGACATCATCTTTGTTATAATTACAAATAGTGAGGTGGATGATGAATGCCAAAGACTTTATCCGATATTAAAAAAACGCTGGATTCCAATATCGGGAAACGGTTGACGCTGCGGGCCAACGGCGGACGCAGAAAAATGATTGAGCGTTGTGGTATTTTGGCGGAAACATATCCATCCGTATTTGTCATTGAGCTGGATCAAAAAGAGAATTCGTTTGAACGCGTATCGTTCAGCTATGCCGACGTATTGACAGAGACGGTAAAGTTGACGTTTTGGGATGATGAGCAAGCAGGGGGGCAGTAGACAGATTTGTTTGCTGCTTTTTTGCTTTTTGTTTTTTGTTTTGTCATAAATAGGTGACGTGAACTACTCCCACTTCGCTTGGCTTGAAGCGGGAGTTTTCTTTCGGAACTATGATAAAACCGCCCCCTTTATTTCATACTAAAACTGCCGCAGCCGCCTTTTGCCCGGCCAAATGCAAAGCCGGCTTGTTGATGCGCCGGCGGGTTGCCAAACGTTTCATGCCATAGCGCCAATGAACATGGAAAGGGGTTGCTGACATTGGGTCGACGCCGCGGGATTATGTCGCAACGCTTGAAAGAAGAGCTGGCGAAAGAGTTGGGCTTTTACGATGTCGTGCAACGTGAGGGGTGGGGCGCCATCCGCGCGAAAGACGCAGGAAACATGGTCAGATTGGCGATTGAACGGGCGGAGCGGCAGCTGGCCGGAACAACGGAATAGCGCCGGCAGCGGGGCGTGTTGCGGCGAGGGTGTCCCGTGAACGGGGCGCCCTTTTTTTGCATACATATATTGTTTGGCGTCGTCGCCAGAACATGGTAATATGATAAAATGGGTTGACGAAAGAAAGGCGGATGAGACGGGGCAAAGACGGCGGAGACGGAAAGCAGCCGATGGATGCCGATCCGCTTATTCATGATTGCGCGTGGAAGTAGGTGAGGATGAGTGAGGTTGTCGATAAAAGCGCCGGCGAAAATCAATTTGTCACTCGACGTTCTTTATAAGCGCCCGGATGGTTACCATGAAGTGAAAATGGTGATGACGACGATCGATTTGGCCGATCGCATTGAGCTTGTCGCGTTGCCGGAGGAAGATGCGATCCGCATCGTTTCGCAAAACCGCTTTGTGCCCGATGATTGCCGCAACTTGGCGTATCAGGCGGCGAAGCTTCTTAAAGAGACGTTTTCGATCCGCCAAGGGGTGGCCATTTCGATTACGAAGCATATTCCGGTGGCCGCCGGATTGGCGGGAGGAAGCAGCGATGCGGCGGCGACGCTGCGCGGGTTGAACAAGCTTTGGCAGCTCGGATTGACGCTCGATGAACTGGCAGAGCTTGGGGCGAAAATCGGTTCGGATGTCGCTTTTTGCGTCTACGGCGGAACCGCCTTGGCGACGGGGCGCGGGGAAATCATCACTCCGATCGCTTCACCGCCGCCGTGCTGGGTTGTGCTGGCCAAGCCCCCGATTGGTGTATCGACGGCGGAAGTGTACCGAAACTTGGAACTTGAGCGTGTCAGCCATCCGGATGTCGATGCGATGGTGAGAGCGATCGAGCGGCAAGATTATGCGGCGATCTGCCGGTTGGTCGGCAACGTTCTTGAGGAAGTGACGTTGAAAAAATATCCAGAAGTTGCGCATATTAAGGAACAAATGAAGCGGTTTGGCGCTGATGCGGTGCTGATGAGCGGCAGCGGGCCGACCGTGTTTGGACTGATCGAGCATGATTCGAGAATGCAACGGGTGTACAACGGGTTGCGCGGCTTTTGCGACCAAGTATTTGCGGTGAGGCTATTGGGGGAACGCCATTCTCTTGATTAAAGGCGTACATTTTTGTTAAAATGTATTCATAATATTCGGTTTCAGGAGGTCGGCTATGAAGCTAAGGCGAAGCGGCCGTTTAGTGGATATGACACATTACCTTCTTGAACGGCCACATCAGCTCATTCCGCTGACATTGTTTGCGGAGCGGTACGAATCGGCCAAATCGTCGATCAGTGAAGATTTGGCCATCATTAAGCAGACGTTCGAACAGCAAGGAATCGGAACCGTTCGGACGCTGCCCGGCGCTGCCGGCGGCGTGCAATACATTCCAAAAATGGCTGCTGAGGAAGCGGAAGAAGTGGTTGCGTATTTGTGTGAACAACTGTCGCGTCCGGATCGGCTTCTTCCCGGTGGATATTTGTATATGACCGACATTCTTGGCGATCCCCGTATTATGAACAAAATCGGCCGCCTTTATGCGTCGATGTTTGCCGACCGTCCGGTGGATGTCGTCATGACGATCGCCACCAATGGGATTCCATTCGCGTATGCCATCGCCAACTTTTTGTATGTGCCTGTTGTCATCGTTCGCCATGACAATAAAGTGACGGAAGGACCGATGGTGAGCATCAATTACGTATCCGGCTCGTCCAGACGCATCCAAACGATGGTCCTATCGAAGCGCAGCTTAGCGGAAGGAGCGAATGTGCTCATCGTCGATGATTTTATGAAGGCGGGGGGTACAATCAACGGCATGATCAGTTTGCTTCAGGAGTTTAACGGCAATGTCTCCGGCATTGGCGTGCTCGTGGAGTCGGAAGAGGCAAAAGAGCGATTGGTCGATGAATACATTTCGCTCGTCAAACTGTCCGAGGTGGATGTAAAAGAAAAGAGGATCTCTGTTAAGGAAGGCAATTACAAAGCGTTTTTGTAGCAGCTTGCTGCTTGACATAAAAATCAAGAAAGGAGACTGGCTCATGAGAAAAGTAGAGACAACGAAGGCGCCGCAAGCGATCGGCCCGTATTCGCAAGGCATCATCGTCAACAACATGTTTTACAGCTCGGGGCAAATCCCGCTCACCCCAGAAGGGGAACTGGTGAAAGGCGACATTCAGGCGCAGACGCATCAAGTGTTCCAAAACTTGAAAGCCGTATTGGAAGCGGCTGGAGCTTCGCTCGATACAGTGGTGAAAACGACCGTATTTTTAAAAAATATGGATGATTTTGCGGCGATGAATGAAGTGTACAGCCAATACTTCCCGAACCATAAGCCGGCGCGCTCATGCGTGGAAGTAGCCCGGCTGCCGAAAGATGTCCTTGTCGAAATTGAAGTCGTTGCCCTCGTTCCGTAATGATTAGCCCCACTTTTTCCCTACATAAAAATTTATAAAAAATTTTTCGAAAAAAAGAAGGAAATGACTCGAACACGTGGAATTAATTACATCGAGTCTCATATAGGGGAAAAGGTGGTGAGCAAAATGGAAGTGACAGACGTAAGATTACGCCGCGTCAATACCGAAGGACGGATGAAAGCGATCGCCTCCATTACGTTGGACAACGAGTTCGTCGTCCATGACATCCGCGTCATCGACGGAAACAATGGGCTGTTTGTCGCGATGCCGAGCAAGCGCACACCAGATGGGGAGTTCCGTGATATCGCTCATCCGATCAATTCCGCCACGCGCGGGAAAATCCAGGAGGCGATCCTCGCTGAATATCACCGCCTCGGGAAGTTGGAAGAAGAACTTGAAGAAGCTGGCGCTTCGTAAACATATGAAAGGGAGCTTAGGTGAAATTCACCAAGCTCTCTATTTTTTTGGCAACCGCATTGTTTCCTTGAAAAGTGCCACTGATTCATATATATTCAATTATGGATAAAAGGGTAATTGGAGGCCTTTCACATGAAGCGATATGCGGTCATTTTGGCGGCCGGACAAGGGACGAGGATGAAATCAAAGTGGTATAAAGTGCTTCATCCCGTTTGCGGCAAGCCAATGGTTCAGCACGTCATCGACCAAGTGTCGAAGCTCGGGGTGGAAAAAACGATTGCGGTAGTGGGATTTGGGGCGGAACAAGTGAAAGAACAGCTCGGCTCCCAGTGTGAATATGCCCTGCAGGAGGAGCAACTCGGGACGGCGCATGCAGTCATGCAGGCGGCTCCGCATTTGCGCGGCCTTGAAGGAGTGACGATTGTCGTCTGTGGGGATACGCCGCTCATCACCGCTGAGACGATGGAGACGCTCGTCGAGCATCATATGGCCGCCAAGGCGAAGGCGACCGTATTGACGGCCATCGCTGATGATCCGTCCGGATATGGCCGCATTGTCCGCAACCAGGCTGGCCATGTCGAGAAAATTGTCGAACATAAGGATGCGAGCGAGCAAGAGCGGAACATTCGCGAGATTAACACGGGAATCTATTGCTTTGACAACCAGACATTGTTTCAAGCGCTTACAAAAGTGACCAACCACAACGCTCAAGGTGAATATTATTTAACGGATGTGATTGAAATTATCAAAGCTGACGGCGGCGTTGTATCCGCCTATCAGGCGCCGTCGTTTGAGGAAACGATCGGCGTAAACGACCGCATCGCCCTCGCCGAAGCGGAGCGGATCATGCGTGCTCGAATTTGCCGTCAGCATATGAAAAACGGGGTCACGATCATCGATCCGGCTTCCACTTATATTTCCGCCGAGGCGATGATCGGACGCGACACGGTCATTTACCCCGGCACGGTGATTGAAGGCGAGACGGTGATCGGTGAAGACTGCGTCATTGGACCGAATTCGGAAATTAAAAATTGCTATATCGGCCATCGCACATCGATTCGCCATTCGGTCGCCCATGACAGTGAGATTGGTTCGGATGTGACGATCGGCCCGTTCGCCCATATTCGTCCGCTGTCAAAAATCGACGATGAGGTGCGGATCGGCAATTTCGTCGAGGTGAAAAAATCGACGTTTGGCAAAGGAAGCAAGGCGCCGCATTTGAGTTATATCGGCGATGCTGAAGTCGGCGCCGATGTCAATCTTGGCTGCGGGTCGATTACGGTCAACTACGACGGCGTGAATAAGCATATGACCAAAATCGAAGACGGGGCGTTTATCGGTTGCAATGTCAATTTGATTGCACCGGTTACGGTAGGACAAGGCGCTTACGTCGCCGCCGGATCGACGATCACGAATGACGTCCCCGGTCGCGCGCTCGCCATTGCCCGCGCCCGGCAAGTCAATAAAGAAAATTATGTCGATCGCCTGCCAGGCAAGAAAAAATCTTAGCGGAGGTCTATCATGTCTGACTGTCAGCATCAATTAAAATTGTTCGCTCTGAACTCGAACATGAAGTTGGCGAAGGAAATTGCAGAAGTCATGGGAATCGAGCTCGGCAAATGTTCCGTTTCCCGTTTCAGCGACGGGGAAATTCAAATCAACATTGAAGAAAGCATCCGCGGCGACGATGTGTTCGTCATTCAATCGACGAGCGTGCCGGTCAATGAGCATTTGATGGAGTTGCTTATCATGATCGACGCGCTAAAGCGCGCCTCGGCCCGCACGATCAATATCGTGATGCCGTATTACGGCTATGCCCGTCAAGACCGGAAAGCGCGTTCGCGCGAACCGATTACAGCGAAGCTGGTCGCCAACTTGCTCGAGACGGCCGGAGCGTCGCGCGTCATCACGCTTGATTTGCATGCCCCCCAAATTCAAGGATTTTTCGATATTCCAATCGATCATTTGATGGGTGTGCCCATTTTGGCGGATTATTTCAAAAGCAAACAATTGGAAGATATTGTCGTCGTCTCTCCGGACCATGGGGGTGTCACAAGGGCGCGCAAGCTCGCCGACCGCTTGAAAGCGCCGATTGCCATTATCGATAAGCGCCGGCCGAAGCCGAACGTGGCGGAAGTGATGAACATTGTCGGGCAAGTGGCGGGGAAAACGGCCATTTTGATTGATGACATTATCGATACGGCCGGCACGATTACGCTCGCGGCCAACGCTCTAGCGGAAAGCGGAGCGAAGGAAGTGTACGCGTGCTGCACCCATCCGGTGCTGTCTGGTCCAGCGATCGAGCGCATTCAAAGTTCCAAAATTAAGGAACTGGTCGTCACCAATTCAATTGCCTTGCCAGAAGAGAAAAAAATTGATAAAATTGTAGAGCTGTCGGTGGCTCCGCTTATTGCTGAAGCGATTACGCGCGTGTATGAAATGAAGTCTGTCAGCGTCCTGTTCGACTAACGCAAGAAAACATGTTTAGCCCTTCTTGTTTTAGGATAAAGTAGTCAATAGATTCTAATTCAGGAAGGTGAAGAAACATGGCGATTGTGTTGGAAGCGAAAGAACGCACAGACAAAAAACGTTCGACATTGCGGCGTATTCGTTCGCAAGGCGGCATTCCAGCGATTTTGTACGGCAAAAAAGTCGAAAACAAAATGATTTTCGTCAGCGCCGCTGAGCTGGAAAAAGTGCTTCGTGAAGGCGGACGCACAAGCTTGCTGACGCTGAAAGTCGGCGGCGAGGACTACTCGGTGTTGCTGCGCGAGATGCAGCGCGATCCGTTGCGTGGCGAGCTGCTTCACGCCGATTTTCAAGCGGTTGATCTATCGACAGAAGTTGATATTGACGTTGAAGTTCGCTTAGTGGGCGAGGCGCCTGGCGTGAAGGATGGCGGCGTGTTGCAGCAAAACTTGCATGAGCTGTCCATCCGCGTCCTGCCGGCGAACATTCCTCCAGTGATCGAAGTGGACATTTCCGGACTGCAAGTCGGTGATACCGTCACCGTTGGCGACGTGCAAACGGACGGCAAATTTGAAATCAATCATGAACCCTCCGAAGTGATCGCCACGATCTTGCCGCCGCAACAAGAGGAAGAAATCGATAGCGGCGAACAGCAAGAGGCAGGGCAGCCTGACGCTGCGGAAGGAAGAGAAACGACGCCAGAAGAGTGACAGACGTAACCGTTTCGGTTACGTCTTTTGTAGTATCATGCAAAGAGAGGAGCGCGAGGATTGAAGCTGTTTGTCGGGCTCGGCAATCCGGGCGAGGAGTATGAGCAAACAAGGCACAATGTCGGCTTTTTCGTCATCGACGAACTGGCGAAGCGCTGGAATGTATCGTTAAAAACCGCTAAATTTCGCGGCTTGTTCGGAACGGCGTCCGTTTCTGGCGAAAAAGTAGCATTATGCAAGCCGTTGACATATATGAATTTATCAGGAGAATGTGTTCGCCCACTTATGGATTACTACGACATTGCCATCGATGATGTCATCGTCATTTACGATGACCTTGATCTCCCGCCAGGGAAAATCCGCCTTCGCTTAAAAGGGAGTTCTGGCGGCCATAACGGCGTCAAATCGCTCATTCACCACCTTGGCACTGAGCAGTTTAAGCGCATCCGCATCGGCATCGGCCGGCCGACCGGCGGTCAGCCGGTCACGGACTACGTGCTTGGCCGCTTTACGGAAGAGGAGAAACCGGCGGTGGACAAAGCGGTGCTGCGGGCTGCCGATGCGTGTGAACAGGCGGTGAAGGCGCCATTTATTCAAGTGATGAATGATTTTAACGAGTGAATATTTTCCTCTGAACTGGTGCACAATGTGAGTACGGGAGGCGGTCGAAGCGTCGGCTTCGCCTGCCTTGTGGACGGAACAGCCCGGTGCCCAGTGAGGAGGTTGGCTTGAATGGCGCTACATTACTATTGCCGCCATTGCGGTGCAAAAGTCGGAACGATTGAGCAAATGCCGATATACAGCGAGAAACTGGGATTCCACCACTTAACGGAAGAGGAACGCCTCGAGATGATTTCGTATGAACCGAACGGTGACATTCATGTGAAAACGATTTGCGAAGACTGTCAAGAGGCGTTGGCGCGAAACCCGGAATGGCATCAATACGAAAAATTCATCCATTAAGGGCGGCTTTGGGCGACCAAAGCGTTTTTGCGTTTGCGAAAGAATAGTGAGACGGAAAGAAACTGGCGTTGAGAGGAGGGAGAATAGGGGTGCTTTCGTTGCATCGCTATTTAGCTGAAAACCAAGATGTCCGTACGATCATTGAAGGGCTCCATGTCCGTTTGAAGGAACAGCTTGTCGCCGGGCTGTCCGGATCGGCCCGGTCTGTTTTTATTTCCACGCTTTACAAGGAGACAGGCCGGCCGCTGTTAGTCGTGTCTCACAATTTGTTTCAGGCGCAAAAAATGTATGACGATCTCGTTTCGTTGCTCGGGCCGGAAGACGTGTTCCTTTATTCAGTGAACGAAGTGATCGCCGCTGAGATGGCGGTCGCCAGCCCGGAGCTGAAGGCACAGCGCCTAGAGATTATGAACCATTGGGCGCAAGGCGGAAAAGGAGTTGTCGTCTGCCCGGTCGCCGGCTTGCGGCGTTTGTTGCCGCCGCCGTCGCTTTGGAAGCAGTATTTGTTCACCTTCTTCGTTGGACAAGAGTTCGATGTAGAACGTTGTAAACAGAAGTTTGTGCAAATGGGGTACAAACGGGTCGGCACCGTTTCCGCCCCTGGAGAGTTCAGCGTCCGCGGCGGCATCATCGACATTTATCCATTGACCGCTGAGCTTCCGTACCGCATCGAGCTGTTTGATACGGAAATCGAATCGATTCGGACGTTCACTCCTGACGACCAACGTTCGCAAGGGCAAATCGAGCGCATCATGATCGGGCCGGCCGATGAAATCATTCTCGATGGCGAGACGCGGCGCCGAGGAATCGAGCGGATTGAAGCGGGGCTTGCGTCGAGTTTGGAAACGATGAAAGATGAGGCCGCCAAACAGCGGATGTATGAACATATTCACGCTGAGCTTGAGCAATTGCGCGAGGGGCAGGAAATCGAGCAACAATATAAATATATGTCCCTTTTTTATGAAAAGGTTGCGAGTTTGCTAGATTACCTGCCAGAAGACGGCGTGCTGCTCATGGATGAAATGAGCCGGCTGCAAGAGGCGGCGGAACGGTTGGACCGCGAAGAGGCGGAATGGTATACGAGTTTGCTTGACGGCGGGAAAATGATTCATGGCGTGCCGCTTTCGCATTCGTTTTCTGAATTATTGCAAAAACATCGATTCCAGCGGGTATACTTATCGTTGTTTTTGCGCCATGTTCCGTATGCCCACCCACAAAACGTCGTCAATATTACGTGCAAACAGATGCAAAACTTCCATGGGCAAATGGCGCTTCTTCAATCCGAAGTCGAGCGGTGGGAAAAGGCAAACTATGCGGTCGTCTTTTTGGCGCCGAATGCAGAGCGGGTGAAAAAGCTGCAATCATTGCTTCAAGATTATGAGATTGACGCGCTGCCGCTCGCGCGCGATGCGGCTTTGCTGCATGGCAAATGCCAGCTCCTTGAAGGAGATTTAAATACCGGGTTTGAATTGCCGTTGCAAAAAATTGCCGTCATCACAGAAGAAGAGCTGTTCAAAAAACGGGTCAAACGCCCGGTGCGCCGGCAAAAGCTGTCCAACGCCGAGCGGATCAAAAGCTACGCCGAATTGCAAGTCGGCGACTACGTCGTCCATGTCAACCATGGCATCGGGAAATATTTAGGCATCGAGACGTTAGAAATCAACGGGGTGCATAAAGACTATATTCATATCCAGTACCAAGGCGGCGATACGCTGTATGTTCCGGTCGACCAAATCGATCAAGTGCAAAAATACGTCGGCTCGGAAGGGAAAGAACCAAAAATTTATAAACTCGGCGGTTCGGAATGGAAAAAGGTCAAAAAGAAAGTGGAATCATCCGTCCAGGATATTGCTGAAGATTTAATCAAGCTGTACGCCGAGCGTGAGGCAAGCAAAGGATATGCGTTTTCGCCGGACACCGAGATGCAGCGCGAATTTGAAGCGGCGTTTCCGTATCAAGAGACGGAAGATCAGCTTCGGTCGATTGAGGAAATTAAGCGTGATATGGAGAGCGACAAACCGATGGACCGCCTCCTTTGCGGCGACGTCGGCTACGGGAAGACGGAAGTGGCGTTGCGGGCGGCGTTTAAAGCCATTATGGACGGCAAACAAGTGGCCTTTCTTGTGCCGACGACGATCCTAGCCCAACAGCATTACGAAACGGTGCGCGAACGGTTTCAAGGGTTCCCAATCAACGTCGGACTGTTGAACCGCTTCCGGACGAAAAAGCAACAAGCCGAGATCATCAAAGGGCTAAAAGATGGGACGATCGATATGGTCATCGGAACGCATCGGCTGCTGTCGAAAGACGTGAAGTTTAAAGATTTAGGCTTGCTCATTATCGACGAGGAGCAACGGTTTGGCGTGGCGCATAAAGAAAAAATCAAGCAGCTGAAGGCGAACATCGACGTGCTCACCTTAACGGCGACGCCGATTCCGCGTACGTTGCATATGTCGATGATTGGCGTGCGCGATTTGTCGATCATCGAGACGCCGCCTGAAAACCGATTCCCGGTGCAAACGTATGTCATGGAATATACGCCCGAACTCGTCAAAGAGGCGATTGAACGTGAGCTCGCCCGCGACGGGCAGGTGTTTTTCCTTTACAACCATATTGAAGACATCGATTTGAAAGCGGAAGAAATCGCACAGCTTGTCCCGGAAGCGCGCGTCACTTACGTGCATGGCCGCATGTCGGAAACGGAGCTCGAATCGACGATTTTGGCGTTTTTGGAAGGGCAATACGATGTGCTGGTGACGACGACGATCATTGAAACGGGCATCGATATTCCGAATGTCAACACGCTCATCGTCTATGACGCCGACCGGATGGGATTGTCGCAGCTGTACCAGCTGCGCGGGCGCGTCGGCCGCTCCAACCGCGTCGCTTATGCGTATTTCACCTATCGGAAAGATAAAGTGCTCAATGAAGCGGCAGAAAAGCGGCTGCAAGCCATTAAAGAGTTTACCGAGCTCGGCTCTGGTTTTAAAATTGCCATGCGCGATTTGTCGATCCGCGGCGCGGGCAACATTCTCGGCGCCGAACAGCACGGCTTTATCGACTCGGTCGGATTCGATTTGTATTCGCAAATGTTGAAAGAAGCGATCGAGAAACGGCGCGGCATCAAGCGAGAAGACGAGCAGCCGGATGTCGTCATCGATGTCGAAGTCGACGCCTATATTCCGAGCACATACATTGCAGACGAGTTGCAAAAGATCGAGATGTACAAGCGATTTAAGGCAGTGGAGACGCTCGAAGACGTTGAGGCGCTGCGTGAGGAAATGGTCGACCGCTTCGGCGATTATCCAGATGAAGTTGCGTATTTGTTCCAAATTGCTGAGTTGAAGGTGTTGGCCAAGCAGCTTGGCGTCGAATCGATGAAGCAACATAAGCAGCAAATTGACATCTTGTTTACTGAACAGGCATCGAAAACGGTGGAAATCCAGCGTCTATCTGACATCGGACGCCGGCATGGCCGCTTATTCGGGTTTGGCATGGACGGAGCGAAGCTGAAAATTGTGCTCTATATCAAGGACATGAAGCCGCACGAGTGGCTGATGATTTTAGAGGAGACGCTGCGGCGGCTGTCCGGGGTGGAAAAAGAGAAGTCGGTGACGGCATAATCAAGAAAAAGTTTTATGATGTTTATCGTTTCCTGCATGTGGCGATAATGAAGGATGGGCAATTTTATCTAAAATGGCCAAAATCACTTTCATCACGTATAGAACGTGGATTGTGAAGGATACTAATGACAACAATGGTGAATTCCCCATTGCAAGGGTTCATCGGAGTATCCTTCAAATCCTAGATGAAAGTGAGGGTATACAAGGCATGAAAGCAACCGGTATTGTTCGTCGCATTGATGATTTAGGGAGAGTTGTCATTCCGAAGGAAATTCGCAGAACGTTGCGCATTCGCGAAGGAGATCCGCTCGAAATATTTGTTGACCGCGATGGAGAAGTCATTTTGAAAAAATATTCGCCGATCAGTGAATTAGGCGACTTTGCCAAAGAGTACGCCGAAGCGCTGTTTGACAGCCTCGGCCAGCCTGTGCTCATTTGCGACCGCGATGTATACATCGCTGTCGCCGGCGTTTCGAAAAAAGAGTATATGAACAAAAGCGTCAGCCCGTTGGTGGAAAAAGCCATGGAAGACCGCAATTCCATCCTCCATACGGAGGAAGGGGAAGTCGAGCTCGTTGACGGGATGACGGAAACGTTGAAGTCGTATACGATCGGCCCGATTGTCGCCAACGGCGATCCGATCGGAGCAGTCATCATTTTATCGCGCGAGAAAACGCTTGGTGAAGTGGAGCATAAAGCAGTAGAAACAGCCGCCAGCTTTTTGGCTCGACAAATGGAACAATAGGCGAAACAACAAGGCAGCTTCACAGGCTGCCTTTTTTTCCGCCCGACAAATGGGGGCGAGATGCCTTGAATCCCGGAATCGCTTCCACATCCTGCTTTTTTCGTCCGCCTGGCTTGCGGAACAGCGTATGAAGCCGTGCGAGTTGACCATCACCTTTGTCCAACAGGCGGAAGTTGCGCTATAATATCGAGCGTAGCCATCATGGCGCTTGGCGGCTTCTATCGCCCTCCGGCGTCTAGGTTGAGTGGGTTGTCTATGCGAGGGGAGAAACTGGATGGGAAACGTATGGAAAGGGGCGGCGATCTTAACGGCCGCCGCTTTGGCCGCGAAACTATTAAGCGCTTTGTACCGTGTTCCGTATCAAAATATGGTCGGGGACATTGGTTTTTATATTTACCAACAAGTGTACCCGATTTATGGCATCGTCGTCGCACTCTCGCTGACCGGCTACCCGGTTGCCGTCTCGAAGCTTGTCGCCGAGCGGTTGGCGGGACAGGATGAAGCGGGCGCTGCCGCTAGTGTGCGCGTCGCCTTGTTGGTGTTAAGCGTCCTTGGCGTCATCCTGTTTGCTTCGCTGTATCTAGGGGCGGGGGTGATTGCCTCGGCGATGGGCGATGGACGGCTTACGCCGCTCGTGCGTTTGCTTTCATTTTCGTTTTTGCTGTTTCCGCCCATCGCGTTGTTGCGTGGCTATTTCCAAGGGCGGCATGATATGACGCCGACGGCGGCGTCCCAAGTTGGCGAGCAATTCGTCCGGGTGACGGCGATTTTAGGGCTGTCGTATGGAGCGGTGCAGCGCGGCGCCGACGTCTATGCTTGCGGCATGGCAGCGGTCGCAGGGACGCTAGTAGGCATGGCGGCGGCGCTTTTCATTTTGCTTTTCTTCCTGTCCCGGCGTCGGCGGCTAAAAACGTCGGGCCGCACGCCGCCAGCTTGGGATCGACAGGTGGGCCGGCGTTTATTGACGGAGGGGACGGTCATTTGCTTGACGAATATGGCGTTGACGCTGATTCCACTCGTCGATTCATTTTTATTCGTTCCGCTTCTACAGGAAGCGGGGGCAAGGCTCGATGAGGTGCAGCGGCTAAAAGGAGTGTACGACCGCGGTCAGCCGCTCATTCAGCTCGGCACGGTCGTCGGCACGTCGTTTTCATTGGCGCTTGTTCCACTTCTTTCCGGAGCGCGCCGCCAAGGTGCCGTTTTCGCCTATGGAGCGCTGTCCATCCGGCTTGCCGTTGTCATTGGGCTTGGTGCTTCGTTAGGGCTCATTTGCCTCATTCGACCGATCAATGCGATGTTGTTCGAGAATGACTACGGTTCGTCGGTTCTCGCCGTCTTGTCCTCCTCTGTCTTTTTTACGACGATCGCGTTGACCGCCTCTGCATTATTGCAAGGAATGGGGAGGGAATGGACGGCCGCTGCCGGCGTGGCGTTGGCAGTGGCGGGGAAGGCCGCGCTTATGCATTGGCTTGCTCCGCGGTTTGGAGCGCTTGGCGCCGCCGCGGCGACGACGGGTGCTTATGCGCTCATGGCAGGCTTTTTATGCGCCTTTTTGCCGCGTGAATATCGGACGGCGGGCCGGAAATACATGTACCCAACCGTGAAAGCGGCCGCTATGATGGCCGTCGTCTTGCATGGGTATAGGTGGCTGATGGACAGCTCGAGCGAGGGGCGGCTATGGGCGGCTGCCGAGGCGCTTGGCGGCGTTGCCATCGGTGCTGTCGTTTACCTTGCGTGTATTGTGAAAGGACATGTTTTTTCTGAACAGGAGTTGGCAGCTCTCCCATTGGCTAATAAATTCCGTCTACGATTAGGAGGCAGGTGATCGGCGATGAATACGATTTATGTGTTCGGCCTCGGCGCCGGAGATGTAAAACAGCTGCCGATCGGTGTGTACCGAAAGCTAAAGCGGGCGCACCCGCTCTTTTTGCGGACGAAAGAACACCCGGTGGTCAAATGGCTTACGGAGGAAGGGATTGCGTTTACGTCATTTGATGAAGTGTATGAAAAACACGAGCAGTTTGCTGATGTGTACGCTGACATCGTCGATCAATTGACGGAACAGGCGAAGCGCGGCGATGTGTTTTACGCTGTTCCCGGCCATCCGCTTGTTGCCGAGCGGACGGTGCAGCTTCTTTTCGAAGCTGAGCGGCGCGGCGTCTGCCGAATCGTTATCGAAGGTGGTCAAAGCTTTTTGGATGCGCTGTTTACGGCGGTGCGCATCGATCCAATTGAAGGGTTTCAGTTGCTTGATGCGACGACTTTTCGAGGAGAAGAATGGTCGCCTTCACTGCATGCTGTTTTTTGTCAAGTGTACGATTCGTTTGTGGCCTCGAACGTGAAGCTTTCTTTGATGGAGCAGCTTCCCGACGATTACCCGATCTACATTGTCACCGCGGCAGGCACGAAGGACGAGCAAGTAAAGCGCGTGCCGCTTTATGAGTTGGACCGCGAGACGGGGCTTGACAACTTGACAAGCGTCTATGTGCCGCCGGTGAAGGACGAGCCGTTGCTTTACCACCGGTTTGAGACGCTGCGCCGCGTCATCGCCACGCTGAGAGGGCCGAACGGCTGTCCATGGGATCGGAAGCAGACGCATGCGTCGCTGAAGCGCTATTTGCTTGAGGAGGCGTATGAGCTGCTCGAGGCGATTGACGAGGGTGACGATGATCATATGGTCGAGGAGCTTGGCGACGTATTGCTGCAAGTGATGCTCCATGCGCAAATCGGCGCCGACCGAGGGTTGTTTTCGATCGACGACGTCATCCGCACGCTGACGGCGAAAATGATCCGACGCCACCCGCATGTGTTTGGCGATGTCACGGCCGAGACGGCCGAACAAGTCGTTGCCAACTGGGAGAAGATCAAGGAGAAAGAAAAAGGAGGCGGGCTTTCGGAATCGATTCTTGCCGACATTCCGAAAAGTCTGCCGGGGACGATGCGGGCGTACGAGCTGCAGAAACGAGCGGCGAAAGTCGGGTTTGACTGGGATGATGCCGCGCCGATATGGCAAAAAGTCGAAGAAGAAATGGCCGAGTTTCGAGCCGAAACGTCCGGCGGCCGTCGCGATCGGCTTGTCGGCGAGTTTGGCGATCTATTGTTCGCGCTCATCAACCTTGCCCGTTATTACGGGATTCAACCGGAAGAAGCGCTGCAAATGGCCAACGACAAATTTGCCCGCCGTTTCGCTTATATCGAGGAACAAGTGCGAAAAAGCGGCCGATCGATCACCTCGTTTTCGCTTGCCGAACTCGATCGTTTTTGGGAAGAAGCCAAAGAAAACGAACGGTAAGGGGGATCATGCAATGCGCCTTGATAAATTTTTAAAAGTGTCCCGCCTCATCAAACGCCGCACGTTGGCGAAGGAAATCGCCGATCAAGGGAGAGTGTGGATCAACGGCCATGTCGCCAAAGCGAGCTCCGATGTGAAAGTCGGCGATGAATTGACGATTCAATTTGGGCAAAAGCGGGTAACGGTAAAAGTGACGGATCTAAAAGAAACAACGAAAAAAGAGGAGGCAACCGGGCTGTACGAATTGATCCGCGAAGAACGGACCACCCCGGCGCCGGAACAAGACGACGTCTAATTTGTCCTGCAGGCTTGTTCTAAACCATCCCCCGCTGACATACATATGGTACAAACAACGGATGAGAAAAGGCGGTTGGCCTTGCCGGTTTTCTATACTAAATGGAAATGCGGGGGATGAACATGAGTCGACACGATGAATTTGGCGGAAGCACGAACAAAGGTCCGGTCCAGGAACATGATGTGATCATGCGCGGCCGGCGCCTTCTTGACATCACCGGGGTGAAACAAGTCGAGAGCTTTGACAACGAGGAGTTTTTGCTTGAGACGGTCATGGGCTTTTTGGCCATCCGCGGACAAAACTTGCAGATGAAAAACTTAGATGTCGACAAAGGCGTTGTTTCGATTAAAGGGCGCATTTTCGACCTCGTTTATTTAGATGACCATCAGGAGAAGGCTAAAGGATTCTTTAGCAAGTTGTTCAAATGAATGTCAGCATACAGCTGTACACCATGCTGGCGATGATTGGCATGGGCGGCTGGCTTGGCCTGGCGTGGGATACGTACAGCCGGATGTTGAAACGGCATGAGCGGGCGCACTGGCTCGTCTTTGTGAATGACGTGCTGTTTTGGGCGGTGCAGGCGCTCATCGTGTTTTATGTGCTTCTTTTCGTCAATGAAGGCGAGCTTCGCTTTTATTTGTTTCTCGCGCTTTTATGCGGATATGCCGCTTATCAAAGCTTGCTCCGCTCCTTTTATGTTCGGGTGCTCGAGTGGTTCATTGGGCTGGCGGTAAGACTCGGACAGACGCTCGTTCAGCTGTTCCGCCTCATGGTCATGCGCCCGCTCATCCTCCTTGGGCAAATGGCGCTGGCACTTCTATTGTTCGCTTGGCGGCTTTTGTTGTGGATCGTTCGGTTTGTGCTGCTGGCTGTTTGGAAGATGATCCGCCTTTTGCTTGCTCCGCTGCGTTGGACGGGCATCATGATTTGGCGGCGGGTGCCGCCGCAAAGACGAGCCGGGGTGGAAAAATTTTTTCGACGTTTAAAAGGATTTGCTGGACAAATCAAGAATACAAAAGAGAAAATAAGCATGTGGTTTGCGAAATGGCGCGAGTAAAAGAGGTGTAAACGCGATGAACGTGCCCCGGAGAACGAATGTGACGAAGCTGTCGTCGACGTACATAGCTGAGCATGAGGAGAAAAAGCAGAAGGCGGCGAGAAGACGGCGGGCTGTCGCTGTCCGTTTGGTTGTCTGGTCGTTGTTGTTTGCGATGTTCGCCTCCGCTCTTGTCTACACCTTGCACTCGCAAGCGAAGGCGATCGATGCAAAAACGGCGGAACAGCAAAAGCTGAAAGAGCAGCTTGCGGAGCTTAAACGGAAGGAAAAGCAACTGAAAGAGGAAATGAAAAAGTTGCATGATGATGACTATATCGCCGAGCTGGCGCGGAAAAAATATTACTTATCGAAAGATGGAGAAATTATTTTCGTCTTGCCGGAAAAATAATTTTGCCTGCGAATGCCCGTTTTCTATGGGCATTCGTCATATTGACACGCATTTTTTTCATTCGCTATAATAAAAAAAACACCATCTTTAAAGCGTTTTAAGGAGGAGCACTTTTTTTATGTCGATTGAAGTAGGCAGCAAGTTACAAGGCAAGGTCACGGGCATTACGAAATTTGGGGCGTTTGTGGAGCTGCCGGAGGGGGTCACAGGACTCGTTCACATTAGCGAGGTAGCCGATAACTATGTCAAAGACATCAACGATCATCTGAAAGTCGGCGATATGGTGTATGTCAAAGTCATCAACGTCGGTCAAGATGGAAAAATTGGCCTGTCCATTCGCAAAGCAAAAGACACGCCTTCTTCGCAGCGGCCGCGCCATCGGACAAACGACCGCTCCGCGGCGGACAGCTTAGAACACAAAATCAGCCGATTCTTAAAAGAGAGTGAAGACCGATTGGCATCGCTGCGCCGTCATACGGAGTCGAAGCGGGGAGGTCGTGGAGCGAGACGAGGGTAACTTGCTGCTGAAAGATTGTTTGAAGGATGACAAATTAGGAAACAAGCATCCGTCGCTATGGATGCTTTTTTGTTTCTGTATGGAATAAGAGGATATATTTCCCCTCTGCATTTTCCGCCTATATGTATTGACAATCGTCATCTCCTCCGTTATGATATAAACTGTTGTCACACGGCGGTGTAGCTCAGCTGGCTAGAGCGTACGGTTCATACCCGTGAGGTCGGGGGTTCGATCCCCTCCACCGCCACCAACAATCAAAAATGGCCCGTTGGTCAAGTGGTTAAGACACCGCCCTTTCACGGCGGTAACACGGGTTCGAATCCCGTACGGGTCATCGCAAACGAGCATGCGCCATCAAGCGACATGCTCGTTTTTCTTTTTTGTCTCTTTCTGTCGGAACAAGCCTGTTGACCGCGTTTTGCCGTGGAAAACGTCGAACGATTTTTTATTTTTCTCTGTGGTTTTGACAAATTTCTGACAATTCAAGCTATATAATAGGGGGTAATAGAAAGGTAAAGGAGAGGATCGGGAATGGAAAGAGTAGAAAGAGGGACGGTGCGCCGCAGCATTTCGGAAGTGCCGATTCATGACACGCAAGCAACGGTGTCGCGCTGGATGCGCCATGTGAAGCTGCGCCTTGGTCATCTGTTCATCCATCAAGGCTTTTTGCTTCTTCTTGTCGGCTTTTTGCTTGGACGAGCGTTGATTTTATCGAAGCTGACCCCGTTCGCTTTGCCATTTTTCGTTTCGGTCTATATGCTGCGCCGCGACAAGGCCGCTTTTGCGTTGATCTCGCTGTTGGCCGGTGCTTTGACGCTGTCGCTTGATGTGGCGCTGTTTGTCGGCATTTCCATTTTTGGCTTTCTCTTTATTTACGGATGGGTGCGGAGGGTGATCAGTGAGTCACTGAAAATCGTTCCATTTGTTGTGTTTGTGCTGTCTCTTTCCGCCAAATGGCTGATCTCCTATTATTGGCTCGGAGAGCGATCGGTCTACGGCGCCGCCATGGCGGTCGTCGAAGCCGGGCTGTCGCTTGTATTGACCTTGATTTTTATGCAAAGCATCCCGTTGTTGACAGTGCAGAAGCATAAACATGCGTTGCGAGCGGAAGAGATCATTTCGTTGATCATTTTGCTCGCCTCGATGTTGACCGGGATGATCGGTTGGGCTGTGTACGGTTTGTCGCTTGAGCATGTGATGTCGCGCTACCTCGTTTTGTTGTTCGCGTTTGTCGCCGGGGCCGCGACCGGCTCCACCGTCGGCGTTGTCACCGGGCTTGTACTGAGCTTGGCAAATGTCGGCAACTTGTCGGAAATGAGTTTGCTTGCTTTCGCCGGGCTGCTTGGCGGGTTGCTGAGGGAAGGGAAAAAACTTGGGGTGGCGTTCGGCCTCCTCGTCGCGACGCTGTTGCTTGGTTTATACGGCGAAGGGAAGAGTGAGCTTGTGCCGACGTTGCTTGAATCCGGCATCGCAATTATGCTGTTTTTTGGTACATCCCGTTCACTGACGGAGAAAATCGCCAAATACATTCCCGGCACGGCAGAATATATCAATGAGCAACAACAATACGTCCGGAAAATCCGCGATATGACGGTGCAACGCGTCTCGCAGTTTTCCAACGTCTTTCAGGCGCTGGCGGAAAGCTTTTCGCCCGAACCGCTTCCGGATGCCAATGAATACAGCGACCGTGAAGTCGACTATTTTTTGAGCGACATCACGGAAAAAACGTGCCAAACGTGCTTTAAGAAGACGCAATGCTGGGCGGACAACTTTCGTACAACCTATGCGTACATGAAGCAAATGATGGGCGAGGCGGACGAAAAAACATTGTCGCAAAACCATCAGTTGCTGCGCGAGTGGGAGCGGTATTGCGTCAAGGCCGGCAAAGTCGTCGACGCGATTGAAAAAGAGATGGTTGCTTATCAAGCAAACCGCAAGCTCAAACGGCAAATCCACGAAAGCCGGAAGCTTGTCGCTGAACAGCTGTTGGGCGTTTCGCAAGTGATGGACGATTTCGCCAAAGAAATGCAGAAAGAACAGGAAAACCATTATTTGCAGGAAGAACAAATTTACCATGCGCTGCAAGAGTTTGGCATCGAAGTGGGCCATGTCGACATTTACAGTTTGGAAAAAGGAAATATCGATATTGAAATGAGCATTCCTTACTGCGAAGGGCGGGGTGAGTGCGAAAAACTGATCGCGCCGATGCTGTCAGATATTTTAGGAGAGACGATCGTCGTCAAGCGCGAAGAGTGCGCCGCCTACCCGAACGGCTACTGCCGCGTCGCCTTCGGCTCGACGAAAGCGTTCGTCGTCGAAACGGGCGTCGCGTTTGCCGCCAAAGGAGGGGGGTTCATTTCTGGCGACAGTTATGCAACGATTGAACTTGCTACCGGCAAGTACGCCGTTGCCATCAGCGATGGCATGGGCAATGGGGAGCGGGCGCATGACGAAAGCCGCGAGACGCTGCGCCTGTTGCAAAAGATTTTGCAGACGGGAATGGACGAGTCGATTGCCATCAAATCGATCAATTCGATTTTGGCATTGCGGACGACAGAAGACATGTATGCGACGCTGGATTTGGCCATCATCGACTTGCAAAACGCAGCGACGAAGTTTTTGAAAATCGGATCGACGCCAAGCTTTATTAAGCGCGGTGACAAGGTGATGAAAGTGGAAGCGAGCAACTTGCCGATGGGCATCATTAAAGAAGTGGAATTTGACGTTGTCACCGAGCAGCTGAAATCGGGCGACTTGCTCATT
This sequence comes from Geobacillus sp. Y412MC52, assembly GCF_000174795.2. Classification (NCBI taxonomy): domain Bacteria; kingdom Bacillati; phylum Bacillota; class Bacilli; order Caryophanales; family Anoxybacillaceae; genus Geobacillus; species Geobacillus sp. Y412MC52. Next base: position 71,523 of record NC_014915.1, read on the forward strand.
ATGATGAGCGATGGTGTGTTTGAAGGGCCGATGAACGTCGAAAACCATGATGTTTGGATGAAGCGGAAAATTCAAGAATTAAAGACGAACGACCCGCAGGAAGTCGCCGATTTGATCATGGAAGAAGTGATTCGCCAATGCGGCGGCGAGATTGAAGACGATATGACCGTCGTTGTCGCCAAAGTTCGGCACAATACGCCGAAATGGGCGACGATTCCGGCATACATGTATATGAAAAAGGCGCAATAGCTAGCGTATAAAAACGTTCCCCTGCGGCGATGATGGTAATACATTCGCCAAGGAGGGGAACGAACGTGCGAAAGGGAACGTTGCGGCAAATTTTGCTCATTACCGATGGCTGCTCCAACCATGGTGAGGACCCAGCCGCCATGGCGGCGCTAGCCCGTGAGCAAGGCATTACGGTGAACGTGATCGGCATCTTGGATCAAGGTGCGATGGATGAAAACGGACGGCGGGAAATTGAAGCGATCGCCGCGGCTGGCGGCGGGATGAGCCAAGTCGTGTACGCGAAACAGCTGTCGCAAACCGTGCAAATGGTGACGCGCCAAGCGATGACTCAGACGTTGCAAGGGCTCGTCAATCGCGAGTTGAAACAAATCTTTGGTTCTGACGTTTCGCTTGAGGACTTGCCGCCGGACAAGCGCGGCCAAGTGATGGAAGTCGTCGATGAACTCGGGGAAACGGTTGCCCTTGATGTGCTCATTTTGATCGATACGAGCGGGAGCATGAAAACAAAACTGCCGACCGTCAAAGAGGCGCTCATCGATTTATCGCTCAGCTTAAATGCGCGCATGGGCGAAAACCGCTTTTCGGTGTTCATCTTCCCGGGAAAACGGGCGCACGCCGAAAAAATGATCGACTGGACGCCAAGGATTGAAGAGTTGTCCACCATCTTTCCGAAATTGGCGTCGGGCGGGCTGACGCCGACCGGACCGGCGCTGCGTGAGGCAATCGCCTATTTTGAGCGTAAACGGTCGTTAAGGAGCTGGATCGGCGATGGCGATGAGCCATACATCGAAGAATCGTCTTTGTAATTTGCCGCCTGGTACGGTCATCACTGGGAAATGGCACGGCCGTTCCTACCGGCTGCTGCGGCGGCTTGGCAGCGGGGCGAACGGCGTCGTCTATTTGGCGGAGAACGGCCGGACTCGCGTCGCCGTCAAGTTGAGCGATGACTATGCGTCATTGGCATCGGAAATGAATATATTGCGCCGTTTTGCTAAGGTCCAGGGAGCCGCCCTCGGGCCTTCTTTGCTGGAAGCCGATGACTGGCAAAGCCCGTTTGCGCGGGAGACGATCCCGTTTTATGTGATGGAGTATATTGAAGGGGAGAATTTCGCTGCTTTCATCCGCCGCCGTGGAAAAGAATGGGCGCCCGTGCTCGTGATGCAGCTGTTGTCGGTGCTTGATCGGCTTCATCAAGAAGGATGGGTATTTGGGGACTTAAAGCCGGATAATTTGATCGTTACCGGGTCGCCGCCGTCGGTTCGGTTGCTTGATGTGGGCGGGACGACGCTGCAAGGAAGGGCGGTAAAAGAGTTTACTGAGCTGTATGACCGCGGCTATTGGGGGCTTGGATCGCGCAAAGCGGAGCCATCTTACGACTTGTTTGCGGCGGCGATGGTGATGATTTCTTCTTGCTGCCCGGGGCCGATTGAGAAAAAGGGTGACGGTCGGGCGCAGCTGTTGTCCATCATCGAAACGGACCGCTTTTTAACCCGATACAAGGAGGTGCTGCAAAAGGCGCTTGACGGCCGATATCGAAAGGCGGCCGATATGCGTCGCGACTTATTGGCCGCCTCTTCCCGCCATACATCGGCGGAAAACGAAAGAAAGGCAGTGCCAAGCCGTCGGTCGGGGCGGCAGGTGAAACGGCGCCGCCAAGCGAGAGGGATTGTCGAAACGGTGGTCATCGCCGCCGCATTGCTGGGCGCCTATGCCTTTTATATATATTGGCAGCTGGCGATGTAATTTTTTTGAGAAAACAGGGCGGACGTGTTACGATGAAGCTGAAAGAAACGCAAAGAGGTTGGCTCGGATGATCGACAAAGTGCGCGCCTTTATCCACAGGCATCAACTGCTTTCAGAAGGAGCGGCCGTCATCGTTGGCGTCTCCGGAGGTCCGGATTCGCTTGCGTTGCTGCACGTTTTTTTGTCGCTGCGCGACGAATGGAAGCTTCAGGTCATAGCGGCCCATGTTGACCATATGTTTCGTGGGCGGGAGTCAGAAGAAGAGATGGAGTTTGTGAAACGTTTTTGCGTGGAGCGCCGTATTTTATGTGAGACTGCGCAAATCGACGTCCCGGCCTTTCAGCGCAGCGCAGGTCTCGGCGCCCAAGAGGCGGCGCGGATCTGCCGCTACCGCTTTTTTGCCGAACTGATGGAAAAGCATCAAGCGGGGTACGTCGCCGTAGGCCATCATGGCGACGATCAAGTCGAGACGATTTTAATGCGGCTTGTGCGCGGCAGCACAAGCAAAGGATACGCTGGTATCCCCGTCAAACGGCCGTTTCACGGCGGCTATCTCATCCGTCCGTTTTTGGCTGTCAGCCGGGCGGAGATTGAAGCGTATTGCCGGCAGATGGGGCTGTCTCCACGCCGCGATCCGAGCAATGAAAAAGACGATTATACGCGCAACCGGTTCCGCCATCATATTGTCCCGTTGCTGCGGCAGGAAAATCCGCGCCTGCACGAGCGGTTTCAGCAATACAGCGAAATGATGGCGGAAGATGAGCAATTTTTGGAGGAATTAGCCGCGGACGCGCTGAATAAAGTAATGGAAAAACAACATCGCGATGCGGCGCTTTCCATCGGACCATTTTTGGCGCTGCCGCGACCGCTGCAGCGCCGGGTGCTGCAGCTGTTGCTTCTCCGTCTTTATGACGGCGTTCCGCCGACATTGACTTCCGTACATATCGGCCATATACTGATGCTTTGTGAGCGCGGCCGCCCTTCCGGAATGATCGATTTGCCAAAAGGGCTCAAAGTGATTCGCTCGTACGACCGCTGTTTGTTTACTTTTGACGCAGAAAGCGGCGAGAAAGGTTATTGGTTTGAACTGCCGGTTCCGGCGCTATTGCCCCTCCCAAACGGCTATGCAATCATCAGTGAATTTGGGGAACACTATCCAAGAAAGCAGGCCGGGAATGATTGGTTCGTCGTGGATCCTGCTTCCGTCTCCTTGCCGCTTCGCGTGCGGACGCGTCGGCGCGGCGACCGGATGGTGCTCAAGGGGACGGGAGGCACGAAAAAATTGAAAGAAATTTTCATTGAAGCAAAAATTCCGCGGATGGAAAGGGATCGCTGGCCGATTGTCGAAGATGCCGACGGTCGCATCCTTTGGGTGCCTGGCTTGAAAAAATCGGCTTTCGAAGCGCAAAACCGTGGGCAAGCTCGCTATATTTTGCTGCAATATCAGGCGATGAACAGCTAGGAGGAAAAAAAGATGGGGATGAAAGACGATATTCAAAAAGTGTTGATCACTGAAGAGGAAATTCAGGCAAAAGTCAAAGAACTCGGCGGTTTGTTAACGAAAGAATATGAAGGCCGTTTTCCGCTCGCTGTCGGCGTTCTCAAAGGGGCGATGCCGTTTATGGCCGACTTGCTCAAACATATTGATACATATTTAGAAATGGATTTTATGGACGTATCAAGCTATGGCAATGCGACCGTTTCATCCGGCGAAGTGAAAATCGTCAAAGACTTGAACACATCCGTCGAAGGACGGGATATTTTGATCATTGAGGATATTATTGACAGCGGGCTGACGCTCAGCTATTTGGTCGACTTGTTTCGCTACCGGAAGGCGAATTCGATCAAAATCGTCACGCTTCTTGACAAGCCGTCTGGACGGAAGGCGGACATTCAAGCCGATTACACCGGATTTACCGTCCCGGATGAATTCGTCGTCGGCTATGGGCTCGATTACGCGGAAAAATACCGCAACCTCCCGTTTATCGGCGTCTTAAAGCCGGAAGTGTACCAAAAGTAGAACGGTTGCTGGGCGACGGCCGAATTGTTTGTATTGAAACAAATTTCTATGATAGTATTGAGTATAGTGTGTTTCATATGGGAGGAGGCAAGAAATGAACCGGATTTTCCGCAATACCATCTTTTATTTGCTGATTTTCCTCGTCGTGATCGGCGTCGTCAGCTTTTTTAACGGCACGAACCAGCGAACGGAGCCGATGACGTACGATGCGTTCATCACTCATCTGGAAAACGGGGATGTCAAGTCGTTTTCCATTAAGCCGGAGCGCGGCGTATATGAAATCAAAGGCCAGTTGAAAACATATAGCGAAGGGCAGTACTTTTCCACCTACGTCATGAACAGTGACAAAGTGCTTGACCGCATCGATGCGGCGGCGGCGCGGACGCGGGTGGAAGTCGTGCCAGCGGACGAAACGAGCGGATGGGTGACGTTTTTCACTTCCATCATCCCATTTGTTATTATTTTTATTTTGTTCTTCTTCCTTTTGAACCAGGCACAGGGCGGCGGCAGCCGGGTGATGAATTTCGGCAAAAGCCGGGCGCGGCTGTATACGGATGACAAGCGGAAAGTCCGCTTCCGCGATGTGGCTGGGGCAGATGAGGAAAAGGAAGAGCTGGTGGAAATCGTCGAGTTTTTAAAAGATCCGCGCAAGTTTGCGGAACTTGGCGCCCGCATTCCGAAAGGGGTATTGCTCGTTGGGCCGCCCGGAACCGGGAAAACGCTGTTGGCGCGCGCGGTTGCCGGAGAAGCGGGCGTGCCGTTTTTCTCGATCAGCGGGTCGGATTTTGTGGAAATGTTCGTCGGGGTCGGGGCATCGCGGGTGCGCGACTTGTTTGAGACGGCGAAAAAAAATGCCCCGTGCATCATCTTCATTGATGAGATCGACGCCGTCGGCCGCCAGCGCGGCGCCGGCCTTGGCGGCGGCCATGACGAGCGTGAGCAGACGCTCAACCAACTGCTTGTCGAAATGGACGGCTTTAACGGCAACGAAGGGATCATTATTATCGCGGCCACCAACCGGCCGGACATTTTAGACCCGGCGCTGTTGCGCCCGGGTCGCTTCGACCGGCAGATTACCGTCGACCGCCCGGACGTCAAAGGGCGCGAAGCGGTGCTGCGCGTGCATGCCCGCAACAAGCCGCTCGATGAATCGGTTGACTTGAAGACGATCGCGATGCGGACGCCTGGATTTTCCGGCGCCGACTTGGAAAACTTGCTGAATGAGGCGGCGCTCGTTGCAGCGCGCCGCAACAAAAAGAAAATTGATATGAGCGACATCGACGAGGCGACGGACCGGGTGATTGCCGGACCGGCGAAAAAAAGCCGCGTCATTTCGGAAAAAGAACGGCGCATCGTCGCGTTTCACGAAGCTGGGCATACGGTCATCGGCATGGTGCTCGCCGATGCGGAAATGGTGCATAAAGTGACGATTGTGCCGCGCGGCCAAGCCGGAGGCTATGCGGTCATGCTGCCGAAAGAAGACCGCTACTTTATGACGAAAGCCGAACTGATGGATAAAATCACCGGACTGCTCGGCGGGCGCGTTGCCGAGGAAATCGTGTTCAATGAAGTGAGTACAGGGGCCCATAACGATTTTCAGCGGGCGACAAACATCGCGCGCCGGATGGTGACGGAGTTTGGCATGAGCGAAAAGCTTGGTCCGCTTCAATTCGGCCAACCGAGCGGGCAAGTGTTTTTAGGACGTGACTTACACAACGAGCAAAACTACAGCGACAAAATCGCCTATGAAATTGACTTAGAGATTCAGCGCATCATTAAAGAGTGCTATGAAAAAGCGAAACAAATTTTGACCCAACATCGGGACAAATTGGATTTGATCGCCAACACGCTGTTAGAAGTCGAGACGCTCGATGCGGAGCAAATTAAACATTTGTTCGAACATGGCACGCTGCCCAAAGACCGGAACGGGCGCGAGGAGGCCGGCAAAAGCGACGGCGATGTGAAAATCAACATCCAAAAGAAAGAGGAGTAATCGATGTCTCTGTTCGGAGGCATCTTTTTTTTGCCGGCGGCCCAGGGAAAGAAGGACAGTTTTTTTCCCGTAAGTATGATATGATAAAGAATGGGAATTTATCGAGGAAAAGCGAGGAATGAAGCGATGATTTTTGTATTGGACGTCGGCAATACAAACACGGTGTTAGGGGTGTATGACGGGGACGAACTGAAACATCATTGGCGCATTGAAACAAGCCGCTCGAAAACGGAAGACGAATACGGCATGGTGATCAAAGCGCTCTTGAACCATGTCGGCTTGCAGTTTTCCGACATTCGAGGCATCATCATTTCCTCGGTCGTGCCGCCGATTATGTTTGCTCTTGAACGCATGTGTCTAAAATATTTCCATATCAAACCGCTCATCGTCGGTCCGGGCATTAAAACCGGGCTCGACATCAAATATGACAATCCGCGTGAGGTGGGCGCCGACCGAATTGTCAACGCGGTCGCCGGCATCCATTTGTACGGCAGTCCGCTGATTATCGTCGATTTTGGCACGGCGACGACGTATTGTTATATTAATGAACATAAACAATATATGGGAGGGGCCATTGCCCCGGGAATTATGATCTCGACAGAGGCTCTGTTTGCGCGGGCGGCGAAATTGCCGCGCATTGAAATCGCCCGCCCGGATGATATCATCGGCAAAAATACGGTCAGCGCCATGCAAGCCGGTATTTTATACGGTTATGTCGGACAAGTGGAAGGCATCGTGTCGCGAATGAAGGCGAAAAGCAAAATCCCGCCGAAGGTGATTGCTACTGGCGGTTTGGCTCCGCTCATTGCCAGCGAATCGGACATCATCGATGTCGTTGATCCGTTTTTGACGCTGACTGGCTTAAAATTGTTGTACGAGAAAAACACCGAGAAAAAAGGATGAAAGGCTTGATGAAGATGGGAGACTACTTAGTCAAAGCACTCGCTTACAATGGACAAGTGAGAGCGTATGCCGCAAGAACGACGGAAACTGTCGCCGAGGCGCAACGCCGCCACCAAACATGGCCGACCGCCTCAGCGGCCCTTGGTCGAGCGTTGACCGCCGGTGTTATGATGGGAGCGATGCTGAAAGGCGAGGAAACGTTGACGATTAAAATTGACGGCGGCGGCCCGATCGGCGTCATTTTGGTCGACAGCAACGCCAGAGGGGAAGTGCGTGGCTATGTAACGAATCCGCATGTGCATTTTGAGCTGAACGAGCACGGGAAACTTGATGTGGCACGGGCGGTCGGCAAAAATGGGATGTTGACGGTTGTGAAGGATCTTGGGCTGCGCGACTTTTTCACCGGACAAGTGCCGCTTATCTCCGGGGAGCTTGGCGATGATTTTACGTATTATTTTGCTTCGTCCGAACAAATTCCGTCATCGGTTGGCGTCGGGGTGCTCGTCAATCCCGACCATACCATCCGAGCCGCCGGAGGATTTATTATCCAGTTGATGCCCGGGACGGAGGAGAACACGATCACTCGCATTGAAGAGCGGCTGAAACAAATTCCGCCCGTGTCGCGCATGATCGAAAGAGGGCTCAGCCCGGAACAGCTGCTCGAACAACTGTTGGGAGATGGAGGCGTCCGTGTGCTCGAGACGATGCCGGTGTCATTCGTCTGCCGCTGTTCGCGCGAGCGGATCGCTGATGCCCTTATCAGCCTAGGGCCCGAGGAAATCCAAGACATCATCGACAAAGAAGGGCAGGCGGAAGCTTCGTGCCATTTTTGCAATGAAACGTACCATTTCGACAAAGCGGAGCTGGAACAGTTGAAACAACTCGCAAAAAAAGAATGAAAACAGTAAAATGATTGACAATTACGCCAATAGTTGATACATTGGAGACAAAGTCGATAAAATTAATGGGGATTAGAGGTGGAACAATGGCACGCACAGTCAACTCGATAACCGAATTGATCGGCGATACGCCGGCCGTGAAACTGAACCGCATCGTTGATGAAGACAGCGCGGATGTGTATTTGAAACTGGAATTTATGAACCCGGGCAGCAGCGTCAAAGACCGGATTGCGTTGGCGATGATTGAAGCGGCGGAAAAAGCGGGCAAGCTGAAGCCGGGCGACACGATCGTTGAGCCGACAAGCGGCAACACTGGGATCGGATTGGCGATGGTCGCGGCGGCGAAAGGATATAAGGCTGTATTGGTCATGCCGGATACGATGAGCTTGGAGCGCCGCAACCTGCTGCGGGCGTATGGAGCCGAGCTTGTGCTCACACCGGGTGCACAAGGGATGCGCGGAGCAATCGCAAAGGCGGAAGAGCTCGTCCGCGAGCACGGCTACTTTATGCCGCAGCAATTTAAAAACGAGGCGAACCCGGAAATCCATCGCTTGACGACCGGGAAAGAGATCGTGGAGCAAATGGGCGACCAGCTTGATGCGTTTGTTGCCGGCGTTGGCACGGGCGGAACGATCACCGGAGCAGGCAAAGTGTTGCGCGAAGCTTACCCAAACATTAAAATTTACGCCGTTGAACCGGCCGATTCCCCGGTCTTGTCGGGAGGAAAACCGGGCCCGCACAAAATCCAAGGGATCGGCGCTGGCTTTGTTCCAGATATTTTGGATACGAGCATTTACGATGGGGTTATTACGGTAACGACGGAAGAAGCGTTTGCGGCGGCCCGCCGCGCGGCTCGCGAGGAAGGCATTCTCGGCGGCATTTCGTCCGGCGCTGCGATTCATGCGGCATTGAAAGTGGCGAAAGAGCTCGGCAAAGGGAAAAAAGTGCTCGCCATCATCCCGAGCAACGGCGAACGTTATTTGAGCACGCCTCTTTACCAATTTGAAGACTAAGCAGACTTTTTCGGCAGGGGCAACCCTGTCGAATTTTTTTACGAGGATGGTGACCCAGACGGACAATCATTGTACAATAAAAGTAACTATGGACATCGTAAGGAGCTGACGAGGATGGAACAGCGGCGCAGGCGACTGAAACGAACTATCGATTATCGCGGACGGGATTGGTTCCGCCAGTACGAACAGCTGGCCTATAGCCGGCCTCATCATGTGTTGCTTGAGAGCGGCCAAGGGGGAAGGTACAGCATTATCGGCCTTGACCCGATCGGAGTGATCCGCGCTGACGAGCGGCGGCTCATCATCAAGCAGCGCGGGGTTGAAACGGTGCTGGATGGCTCGCCGCTCGAAGGGCTCCGGCAATGGCTTCGGTGTTTCGCCGTGCCGGATGAGGGGGAGTCGTTGCCTTGCCAAGGCGGGCTGATCGGTTTCATTAGCTATGATGCGGTTCGCTATCTGGAACGGCTCCCGGTGCTCGCGCAAGATGATTTGCGGCTGCCGCTCATGTATTTTTTCCTCTTTGACGACGTAGCGATTTATGATCACCAAACTGAACAGCTTCATTTGCTTGCCTACGCGAATGAAGGGGAGGAAAGCGAAGCAAACCGGCGGCTTGCGCGGCATGCACGGATGTGGCTCGAGGATCGGAATGAAGCGCTGGTCTGGCCGCTTGCTGCCTCGACAGCTGCGCCGTCTGTTTCAATGACAAAAGAGAGGTTTATGGATGCGGTTCGCCGCGTGCAACGCTATATTGCGGCGGGCGATGTGTTTCAAGTCAACTTATCGGTGCGTCAGTCGCAGCCGCTGGTGACGCATCCATTTGCCGTCTACAAGCAGTTGCGGATGCTGAATCCGTCCCCTTACATGGCGTATTTGCATACCCCGGAATTTCAAGTCGTCAGCGGCTCGCCGGAGTTGCTCGTCCGCAAGCGGGGATGGCGTCTTGAGACGCGGCCGATTGCCGGCACACGTTCGCGCGGTCGGACGGCGGCAGAGGATGAACAAATTGCTCGCAAGTTGCTTGCGAGTGAAAAGGAGCGGGCCGAGCACGCCATGCTCGTTGATCTTGAACGGAATGACCTTGGGCGCGTCTGTGCATACGGGACGGTTCGAGTTGACGAATGGATGACCGTCGAAAAGTATTCTCATGTGATGCATATCGTTTCTCACGTATCCGGCACCATGACGACGGAGCACGATGCGTTTTCCGTCATTCGCGCCATGTTTCCCGGCGGGACGATCACCGGCGCTCCGAAAGTGCGAACAATGGAAATTATTGAAGAGTTGGAACCGGTCCGCCGCGGCTTGTACACGGGCTCGATCGGTTGGATCGATTTTCAAGGAAACATGGAGCTAAACATCGCCATTCGAACGATGGTCGTCAAAGACGGATTGGCGCATGTACAGGCAGGAGCGGGCATCGTCATCGATTCCAACCCAGAGCATGAGTACAAGGAATGTTTAAAGAAAGCGGCTGCCCTTTGGAAAGCGAAAGAGCTGAGCGAAGCAGAGGCATTATTTCCGAGCACGAGGTGAGAATGATGATCGTCATGATTGATAACTACGATTCATTTACGTACAATTTGGTGCAATATTTGGGCGTGTTGGGAGAAGAGCTGATTGTCAAACGGAATGATGAAATTACGGTGGCTGAAATCGAACGACTCCGCCCTGATTTTATTATGATTTCCCCCGGTCCATGCACACCGAATGAGGCAGGGGTCAGCCTGGAAGTCATCGATCGCTTTGCCGGCCAAATTCCGATTTTCGGCGTCTGCCTCGGGCATCAAGCCATCGCCCAGGCGTTCGGCGGCCGCGTTGTCCGCGCTCCAAGGCTGATGCACGGGAAAACATCGTCCGTCTACCATGATGGGGAGACGATTTTCCGCGGCGTGCCGAACCCGTTTACGGCAACGCGCTACCATTCCCTTATCGTCGAGAAAGAGACGCTTCCGGACTGTTTCGTCGTGTCGGCTTGGACGGAAGAGGATGAAGTGATGGCGATTCGCCATAAAACGCTGCCGGTGGAAGGCGTGCAGTTTCACCCGGAATCGATTATGACAAGCCATGGGATGCAGCTGTTGAAAAACTTTATCAACACGTATAAAAAGGCGTGACAGTCATGTACGTGTATATCAACGGCGCGGTCGTTCCGCGCGAAGAAGCGCAGTTATCAGCGTTTGATCACGGCTTTTTATATGGGCTCGGCTTATTTGAAACATTCCGCACGTATAGCGGCCACCCTTTTTTGCTTGACGATCATTTGGCCCGATTGAACAAAGGGCTGTCTGAGCTTCACATCGAAAGGCAGTTCGGCCGCGCCGAAGCGGTGGCGATCATCGAGCAGTTGCTCGAGGCCAATGGCTTGCGCGACGCTTATGTGCGCTTCAATGTATCGGCCGGGGTCGGCGATCTCGGCTTGCCGATCGAACGTTACCGAAACCCGACCGTCATCGTCTATATGAAGCCGCTTCCGCCGCCCGTCCCTCCGGAAGGAAAAGAAGGGGTGGTGCTCGCGGCAAGGCGAAACAGCCCGGAAGGCAATGAGCGACTAAAGTCGCACCATTATTTAAACAATATGATTGGGAAATGGGAGCTCGGACATCGACCTCATGCGGAAGGAATTTTTTTGAATTCAGATGGTGCGGTAGCGGAGGGGATCGTTTCCAATATTTTTTGGGTGAAAGACGGCATCGTCTACACGCCAGCGCCGGCTGTCGGCATATTAAACGGCATCACAAGACAATTCATCATTGCTTTGCTCAAGCAGTTGCGCATCCCAGTTGAAGAAGGGGTATATCCGCTGTCCCATTTGTTGCAGGCTGATGAAGCATTTATCACCAACTCTGTGCAGGAAATTGTACCCCTTTGCCGCATTGGCCATTGCGTTTACCAAGGAAAAAATGGTCCGGTGGTCCGGGCCTTGCAGCACCATTACCGACGCTTGACCCATCGGCTATGGACGAGGAACGAATTGGCAGAAAGGATGAACGACTGATGACAACATCGATGCGCCCTCTTCGGCTTCAATGCCGCGGGCATGAGCTTGACTTAAACAAAAAAACGTTGATCATGGGCATTGTCAACGTCACGCCCGATTCGTTTTCCGACGGCGGCCGGTTTTACGACGTGGAAAACGCGGTCAAGCACGCGAAGCGGCTCGTGGCGGAAGGAGCAGACATCATTGACATCGGCGGTGAATCAACTCGTCCGGGGGCGGATCCAGTGCCGCTTGATGAAGAATTGCGCCGCGTCATTCCGGCGGTAAAAGCGATTGCTAAGGCGGTGAGTGTGCCGATCTCAATTGACACGTACAAAGCGGAAGTGGCGCGGCAAGCCATGGAGGCCGGGGCGCACATCATCAACGACGTTTGGGGAGCCAAGGCGGACCCTGATATGGCCCGCGTCGCCGCCACGTACGGCGCGCCGATCATTTTAATGCACAACCGCCGCGATATGGCCTATCGCGATTTGATTTCCGACATGATCGCCGATTTGAAAGAAAGCATTCGCATTGTCAAAGAGGCGGGTGTGAAAGATGAGAACATTATTTTAGATCCAGGGATCGGCTTCGCCAAGACGGTCGAGCATAACTTGGAGGTGATGCGGCGCCTTGATGAATTTGCCGCTCTCGGCTATCCGCTTTTGCTTGGCACGTCGCGCAAACGATTTATCGGCCATGTGCTCGGCGTGCCTGTCGAGGAGCGGGTCGAAGGAACAGGAGCGACCGTTTGTCTCGGCATCATGAAAGGGGTGCACATTGTCCGAGTCCATGATGTATTGCCGATTGCCCGCATGGCCAAAATGATGGATGCTATGCTTGGGAAGGGAGAGAGCGGTCATCGATAAAATTTGTGTGCAAGGCATGGAGTTTTACGGCTACCACGGCGTGTTTCGCGAAGAAAACATCCTCGGCCAGCGATTTTTGGTTGATGTGACGTTGGAGCTCGACTTGCAGCCCGCCGGGCGGAGCGATTGTCTTGAGTATACCGTCAACTACGCCGATGTGTACGAGCGCTGCCGGGCGATCGTTGAGGAGCGGACGTTCGCCTTGATCGAGGCGGTCGCTGAAGCGATCGCCGCCGACTTGCTCGCTGCCTTTCCTGTTGTCGAGCGCTGCATTGTCAAAGTGACGAAGCCGAATCCGCCGATTCGCGGCCATTATCAACATGTCGCAGTCGAAATTGATAGGGGTCGTTAAATGGAAAACATCGCATATCTCGCTTTAGGCTCCAACCTCGGAGATCGTGTTTTCTATTTGCGTTCTGCCATTGAAGCGCTTCATCATCATCAGGAAATTTTGATCACATCGAGCTCATCGATTTATGAAACCGATCCGGTCGGCTATGTCAACCAAGGCAAGTTTTTAAACATGGTGATCGAGGTGGCGACGACGTTGTCGCCGTTTGCCTTGCTTGACGTGACCCAGCAAATTGAACGACGTTTTGGAAGAAAAAGGGAAATTCGCTGGGGACCACGGACGTTAGACCTTGACATTTTGCTGTATAATCATGAAAATATTGAAACAGAGCAGCTGACGATCCCGCATCCGCGCATGGCGGAGCGGGCGTTCGTGCTCATCCCGTTGTTTGAAGTCAACTCCCACGTGGCAATACCGAACCTTTCCGAGCCGTTAATCGACATCATTGGCCGACTACCTGACAAAAAAGGAGTTCATGTATGGAAGCGGAAAGATGGGGAAGACGTATTCGCGCTTTTCGAAAGTTGAAAGGATATACGCAAGAAAGACTGGCGAAAGAACTAGGCATTTCCGTATCGATCCTTGGTGAAATTGAACGGGGGAACCGGATGCCGTCCGATTCGCTCGTTGGACAAATCGCCGAACGGCTGAATATATCGGTGGAAGAACTGGCGCCGCCGAAACTCGAATCGAACAAGTAGAAAGGAGCATTCCCGTTAGGAGCTTTTCCGGGGACTTGATCAAAAAAAGCCCTCTTGGTATGATGCAGGGGTGTCAAACACATCACTCACCATACCAAGGAGGACTTCAAATGAATTGTACACAAAATCAGAAAATCAATCAAGTCACCGAACAAACGCTTGTCGTGGGCATCGATATCGCGAAACGAACCCACTACGCCTGCTTCGTGGATGACCGGGGGCGTGTGCTTCGCAAATCGTTCCCGATCTTCCAGTCGAAAGAGGGCTTTCGCCAGCTGTATGAAGCGATTCAGGAGGCGATGCAAGCGTTCGGAAAGCCGCAGGTGATCGTCGCGGTGGAGCCGACCGGGCACTACTGGTTGAACCTGGCCTACTTCCTCGAGGAGCACGGGATCCCGTTGGTCATGGTCAACCCGGCGCATGTGTGCCGGTCGAAAGAACTCGATGACAACCTGCCGACGAAACATGACGCCAAAGACGCCCTAGTCATCGCCAGACTGGCGAAAGACGGACGATTCCTCGTCCCCCGGCTGCTGCACGAGATCGAAGCCGATTTGCGCGTCGGGAGCACGCTCAAAGAGAAGCTCCGCAAGGAACAGACGGCGGTGAAAAACGCGATCGTCCGCTGGACCGACCGATACTTTCCAGAGTTTTGGACGGTGTTTCGCGACCTGGGGAAAACGGCGCTTTCGGTGCTGGAGTGGACGCCGCTTCCGGCCGATATGGCCAGCCGATCCGCCGAGGAGCTCATCGAGGTGTACCGGCAAAGCGAAGGGCTGAAATGCCCGCAGAAGGCCAAAATTCAGGCGTTGATCGACGCCGCGAAGGACTCGATTGGGGTGACGGAAGGGACGACGATGGCCCGGTTTGAAATCGCCGCGCTCGTCCGCCGATACCGCCAATTGGAGGCTGAGATCGCCGCGTTGGACGCCGAGTTGAAGGCGTTGGTTCAAACGACGATGGAGTATCAATGGCTGAAAACGGTCGACGGGTTGGGAGACGCCACGATCATCGATCTGCTGGCGGAGATCGGCAGCTTCGCCCACTATCGGGACCCGCGTCAATTGGTGAAGTTGGCGGGCCTGACGCTCAAAGAGAACTCCTCCGGCCAGCGCAAAGGGCAAAAGCACATCTCCAAACGGGGACGGAAACGGCTGCGATCGGTGCTGTTTCGGGCGATGATTCCGCTGATCCGGCACAACGAGGCGTTTCGCGAGCTGCATGACTATTACACGACCCGCCCCGTCAATCCGCTGACCGGAAAGCAGTCCATCGTCGCATTATGCCGGAAGCTGTTGAATGTGCTGTTTGCGATTTGTACGAAGAAACAAGCCTTTGACGCGGAGCGAATGAAACAGGACGTCTTGTCCCAGGTGCAACGGGCGGCCTAAGGCCTCCCCCTGCGAACGGAAGAATCGTTGGACAACAGGATGACACCGGAGAAGCTGGCGTGATTTTATCCATTCGACCTTGAGTCCCCAAAGGAGCTTGGCCGGCCTCCGCCTGATGACGAGACCGAACGAGGGAATGTTGGCGCGAAGACGCCCGGAGACATGGGAGGGTTCGTCCTCATCAGCGACGCGGAGATCCAAAGGGTGCATCGAATACGCTTCTCCCCACGGAAGGAAAATATCCCCAGCCGTGGCCGCGAAGCGCACCCTAGGTCTGTAAGATATCCACAAAACTGAAAAAGGATGTAAGGGATTTTGTCGAAAAATATTTTTTGGACACCCCTGAGGGGCCGAAAAGCCTTGATAAATCAACATTTCTAGAGGGAGGCATCTGCGATGTTTCGCATTGGCGATGTCGAAATTAAAAACCGCGTCGTGCTCGCTCCGATGGCAGGCGTATGCAACTCCGCGTTCCGCCTGACCGTCAAAGAATTCGGCGCCGGGCTTGTATGCGCCGAGATGGTAAGCGACAAAGGAATCGTATACAACAACGAAAAGACGTTAAACATGTTATATATTGATGAACGGGAAAAGCCGATCAGCTTGCAAATTTTCGGCGGCGAGAAAGAAACGCTCGTCAAAGCGGCGAAATTTGTCGATAAAAATACGAATGCAGATATCATCGACATCAACATGGGTTGCCCAGTGCCGAAAATTACGAATTGCGACGCTGGAGCGAAATGGCTGCTTGACCCGAATAAAATCTATGATGTCGTTGCCGCGATCGTCGATGCCGTTGAAAAACCGGTCACGGTGAAAATGCGGATCGGTTGGGATGAAAAGCACATTTACGCCGTCGAAAACGCTCAAGCCGTTGAGCGCGCCGGCGGGAAGGCCGTCGCCGTCCACGGACGGACAAGGGTGCAAATGTATGAAGGAAAAGCGGACTGGAACATCATCAAGCAAGTGAAAGAAGCCGTCAACATCCCGGTTATCGGCAACGGAGATGTCAAAACGCCTCAAGATGCAAAGCGGATGCTTGAAGAAACAGGGGTCGACGGCGTCATGATCGGACGGGCGGCGCTTGGAAACCCTTGGATGATCTATCGCACTGTCCGTTATTTAGAAACTGGAGAGCTCATCCCGGAACCGACGCCGAGGGAAAAAATCGATGTCTGCCTGCTGCATTTAGACCGATTAATTGCCTTAAAAGGCGAGTATATCGCCGTCAAAGAAATGCGTAAACACGCTGCTTGGTATTTAAAAGGCATTCGCGGCGCAGCGAAAATCCGCAACGCCATCAATGAATGTGAAACGCGGGACGAACTGGCCGCATTGTTGCTTCGCGTGGCGGAGGAAGCGGAAGTCCAAGCAGCGGCGAACGCCGAAGCCGTTTAAACAACGGAGATGACGTTCATGCAGCGGAGGACTGCCAGCGAGCGCTGGCAGTATTTTTCGTAAAAAATCGCTAAATGGAGTGAATGAGGTATGAGTCATGAAGAATTGAACGACCAACTGCGCGTCCGCAGGGAAAAGCTGAAAAAAATTGAGGAATTGGGTGTCGACCCGTTTGGCAAACGGTTCGAGCGCACTCATAAAGCGCAAGAACTGTTCGAACTGTACGGCGATTTGTCGAAAGAGGAACTTGAAGAAAAGCAAATTGAAGTCGCCGTCGCCGGCCGCATCATGACAAAGCGCGGCAAAGGAAAAGCCGGGTTCGCCCATATCCAGGATGTCACCGGGCAGATTCAAATTTACGTCCGTCAAGACGATGTTGGCGAACAGCAGTACGAACTGTTTAAAATCTCTGACCTTGGCGATATCGTCGGCGTGCGCGGCACAATGTTTAAAACAAAAGTTGGTGAACTTTCCATCAAAGTGTCGTCGTACGAATTTTTGACGAAAGCGCTGCGTCCGCTGCCGGAAAAATACCATGGTTTGAAAGACATAGAGCAACGCTATCGCCAGCGTTATCTCGATTTAATTATGAATCCGGAGAGCAAAAAGACGTTCATCACCCGCAGTTTAATCATCCAATCGATGCGGCGGTATCTCGACAGCCGTGGCTATTTGGAAGTTGAAACGCCGATGATGCACGCCGTTGCTGGCGGCGCTGCGGCGCGCCCGTTCATTACGCATCATAACGCATTGGATATGACCCTTTATATGCGAATCGCCATCGAGCTCCATTTAAAACGGCTCATCGTCGGTGGTTTGGAAAAAGTGTATGAAATCGGCCGCGTTTTCCGGAACGAAGGCATTTCCACCCGCCATAATCCGGAGTTTACGATGCTCGAATTGTACGAGGCGTACGCCGATTTCCGCGACATCATGGAACTAACGGAAAACTTGATCGCCCACATTGCCACTGAAGTGCTTGGAACGACGAAAATTCAATACGGCGAGCATGTCGTCGACTTAACGCCCGAGTGGCGGCGCCTCCATATGGTCGATGCGATCAAGGAATATGTCGGCGTCGACTTCTGGCGGCAGATGAGCGACGAAGAGGCGCGGGAGCTGGCGAAAGAACATGGAGTGGAAGTTGCTCCACATATGACGTTTGGCCATATTGTCAACGAATTTTTTGAACAAAAAGTCGAGTCTCACCTCATTCAGCCGACGTTCATTTATGGCCATCCGGTTGAAATTTCACCGTTGGCCAAGAAAAATCCGGACGACCCGCGTTTTACCGACCGATTTGAGCTGTTTATCGTCGGGCGCGAACATGCCAACGCCTTTACCGAATTGAATGATCCGATCGATCAGCGCCAACGCTTTGAGGCGCAGCTGAAAGAGCGTGAACAAGGAAACGATGAAGCACATGAAATGGACGAAGACTTCCTTGAAGCGCTCGAGTACGGCATGCCGCCAACAGGCGGGCTTGGCATCGGCGTCGACCGTCTGGTCATGCTGCTGACGAACTCGCCGTCGATCCGCGACGTGTTGCTTTTCCCGCAAATGCGTCATAAATAAATTTGATCGCTCCCTGCAAAGACAAGCAGCAGGGGGCTTTTCATTTATGTAAAAATAGTCGTCGTTGTTTTGTTGAAAAACAAACACAGGAAGTCGAGTTGACAAACCACTCCCAACGTGTTATATTATGATAGCACGTTGAAATGACAGCACTAATCAAAAACAAGGACCTATTGACAAATAAATAAATTTAATTATAATATAACTTGTCTGTTGATTGTCTAGTGATGATAGCGGAGGGGAAACACCCGTTCCCATCCCGAACACGGAAGTTAAGCCCTCCAGCGCCGATGGTAGTTGGGGCCAGCGCCCCTGCAAGAGTAGGTCGTCGCTAGGCAATCCCGTGGAGGATTAGCTCAGCTGGGAGAGCACTTGCCTTACAAGCAAGGGGTCGGCGGTTCGATCCCGTCATCCTCCACCATCACCTATTTATGAGCCATTAGTTCAGTAACGAGTATTACATCTTTGAATCTACTTCGAGTTGCCTCGACGCATCTAGCTTCCTTGAACAGACTGGCAGAGGAAGGGGCAGGTAGAGCTAGATAATTACTTGGGGTGTTTTCCAAACTATGAGCCATTAGCTCAGTAACGAGCGCTACATCTTCGAGTTCGCTTCGAGTTGTCCCGACGCATCCTGCATCTTCGAATATGCTAGTAGAGGAAGGGACATCGTTCACTGTGAGTGTATACCCAACCATGAGCCATTAGCTCAGTAGGTAGAGCAACGAGCAAAGCATCTTCGGATTTGCTTCGAGTTGTCCCGACGCATCCTGCATCTTCGAATATGCTAGTAGAGGAAGGGACATCGTTCACTGTGAGTGTATACCCAACCATGAGCCATTAGCTCAGTAGGTAGAGCATCTGACTTTTAATCAGAGGGTCGGAGGTTCGAGTCCTCCATGGCTCACCACAATTGATTTGCGGGTGTGGCGGAATTGGCAGACGCGCTAGATTCAGGGTCTAGTGCCCTTTACGGGCGTGGGGGTTCGAGTCCCTTCACCCGCATGTTGATTCGAGCGGAAGTAGTTCAGCGGTAGAACACCACCTTGCCAAGGTGGGGGTCGCGGGTTCGAGTCCCGTCTTCCGCTCCATTTATTTGTCCATTTAGCCGGGGTGGCGGAATTGGCAGACGCACAGGACTTAAAATCCTGGGGTAGGTCACTACCGTGCCGGTTCGAGTCCGGCCCTCGGCACTTGCGCTCGTAGCTCAATTGGATAGAGCATCTGACTACGGATCAGAAGGTTAGGGGTTCGAATCCTCTCGAGCGCGTTGGCGGGAAGTAGCTCAGTTTGGCAGAGCACATGGTTTGGGACCATGGGGTCGCAGGTTCAAATCCTGTCTTCCCGATAGCGGATATATGGGGCCTTAGCTCAGCCGGGAGAGCGCCTGCTTTGCACGCAGGAGGTCATCGGTTCGATCCCGATAGGCTCCACTGTTGCTTTATGTCTGTGCCTGCCGCTTGCAAGGGAATTTGAAGACGTGAGGTTCCTCGGTAGGATTACAGAGAAGCAAACTAAAGTAGCAACCTTGTGTCCTGCAAGTGAATGGAGAGAAGCGGGATTCTTCGACGAAAACCAGCAGAGAAGTTGTTTCAATGCAGCAACTTTGCGCCTGTGTCTTCTAGTGAATTCGGGGGGGGGATTGGGTTCCTCGGCGCAAGACTGCAACGAAGCAAGTTCAAGAAGAGGTCTCGTTCCTTGAAAACTGAACGAAACGAAGCGCGACGAAAAGCGGAGGTCCGCGGGTCGCCGCGACGGGCAAATGTTCTTCACCCGCAGGGGTGCTTGCACCCCGAGGGGGAAGGTTATTTGACCCCGAGCGGCGGCGGACCGAAGCTAGACAATTCGAAAAGCTGAGGCCGCTTGCCTATCGGCGAAACGCGCTGAGTGGCCCGCGAGGAGGCTGTCGCCGCCGCAGTGGGACACGAAGCGTCGCAAGCCGATAGCGGCCGAAGCTAGACAATTCGAAAAGCTGAGGCCGCATTGGCCAAAGCAAAAGTCAATCAACTTTCTTTTGGAGAGTTTGATCCTGGCTCAGGACGAACGCTGGCGGCGTGCCTAATACATGCAAGTCGAGCGGACCAAATCGGAGCTTGCTCTGGTTTGGTCAGCGGCGGACGGGTGAGTAACACGTGGGCAACCTGCCCGCAAGACCGGGATAACTCCGGGAAACCGGAGCTAATACCGGATAACACCGAAGACCGCATGGTCTTTGGTTGAAAGGCGGCCTTTGGCTGTCACTTGCGGATGGGCCCGCGGCGCATTAGCTAGTTGGTGAGGTAACGGCTCACCAAGGCGACGATGCGTAGCCGGCCTGAGAGGGTGACCGGCCACACTGGGACTGAGACACGGCCCAGACTCCTACGGGAGGCAGCAGTAGGGAATCTTCCGCAATGGGCGAAAGCCTGACGGAGCGACGCCGCGTGAGCGAAGAAGGCCTTCGGGTCGTAAAGCTCTGTTGTGAGGGACGAAGGAGCGCCGTTCGAAGAGGGCGGTGCGGTGACGGTACCTCACGAGGAAGCCCCGGCTAACTACGTGCCAGCAGCCGCGGTAATACGTAGGGGGCGAGCGTTGTCCGGAATTATTGGGCGTAAAGCGCGCGCAGGCGGTCCCTTAAGTCTGATGTGAAAGCCCACGGCTCAACCGTGGAGGGTCATTGGAAACTGGGGGACTTGAGTGCAGGAGAGGAGAGCGGAATTCCACGTGTAGCGGTGAAATGCGTAGAGATGTGGAGGAACACCAGTGGCGAAGGCGGCTCTCTGGCCTGCAACTGACGCTGAGGCGCGAAAGCGTGGGGAGCAAACAGGATTAGATACCCTGGTAGTCCACGCCGTAAACGATGAGTGCTAAGTGTTAGAGGGGTCACACCCTTTAGTGCTGCAGCTAACGCGA
>NC_014915.1:95000-155000 GCF_000174795.2 Geobacillus sp. Y412MC52
ACGTGCCGCCGAAGCTGCGGGATGACCGTTGGTCATCGGTAGGGGAGCGTTCTAAGGGCAGAGAAGCCAGACCGGAAGGACTGGTGGAGCGCTTAGAAGTGAGAATGCCGGTATGAGTAGCGAAAACAGAGGTGAGAATCCTCTGCGCCGAAAGCCTAAGGGTTCCTGAGGAAGGTTCGTCCGCTCAGGGTTAGTCGGGACCTAAGCCGAGGCCGAAAGGCGTAGGTGATGGACAACAGGTTGAGATTCCTGTACCACCTTCTTCCCGTTTGAGCGATGGGGGGACGCAGGAGGATAGGGCGAGCAGGCGGCTGGAAGAGCCTGTCCAAGCCGTGAGGCTGATCCGCAGGCAAATCCGCGGATCATAAGGCCAAGCGGTGACGGCGACGGATGGATCCGGAAGTCCCCGATTTCACACTGCCAAGAAAAGCCTCTAGCGAGGGAAGAGGTGCCCGTACCGCAAACCGACACAGGTAGGCGAGGAGAGAATCCTAAGGCGCGCGGGAGAACTCTCGTTAAGGAACTCGGCAAAATGACCCCGTAACTTCGGGAGAAGGGGTGCTCTTTGGGGTGAAGAGCCCTGAAGAGCCGCAGTGAAAAGGCCCAAGCGACTGTTTATCAAAAACACAGGTCTCTGCGAAGCCGAAAGGCGACGTATAGGGGCTGACACCTGCCCGGTGCTGGAAGGTTAAGGGGAGCGCTTAGCGGAAGCGAAGGTGCGAACCGAAGCCCCAGTAAACGGCGGCCGTAACTATAACGGTCCTAAGGTAGCGAAATTCCTTGTCGGGTAAGTTCCGACCCGCACGAAAGGTGTAACGACTTGGGCGCTGTCTCAACGAGAGACCCGGTGAAATTATACTACCTGTGAAGATGCAGGTTACCCGCGACAGGACGGAAAGACCCCGTGGAGCTTTACTGCAGCCTGATATGGAATTTTGGTATCGCTTGTACAGGATAGGTGGGAGCCTGGGAAGCCGGAGCGCCAGCTTCGGTGGAGGCGACGGTGGGATACCACCCTGGCGGTATTGAAATTCTAACCCGCACCCCTTAACGGGGTGGGAGACAGTGTCAGGTGGGCAGTTTGACTGGGGCGGTCGCCTCCCAAAAGGTAACGGAGGCGCCCAAAGGTTCCCTCAGAATGGTTGGAAATCATTCGGAGAGTGCAAAGGCACAAGGGAGCTTGACTGCGAGACGGACAGGTCGAGCAGGGACGAAAGTCGGGCTTAGTGATCCGGTGGTTCCGCATGGAAGGGCCATCGCTCAACGGATAAAAGCTACCCCGGGGATAACAGGCTGATCTCCCCCAAGAGTCCACATCGACGGGGAGGTTTGGCACCTCGATGTCGGCTCATCGCATCCTGGGGCTGTAGTCGGTCCCAAGGGTTGGGCTGTTCGCCCATTAAAGCGGTACGCGAGCTGGGTTCAGAACGTCGTGAGACAGTTCGGTCCCTATCCGTCGCGGGCGGAGGAAATTTGAGAGGAGCTGTCCTTAGTACGAGAGGACCGGGATGGACGCACCGCTGGTGTACCAGTTGTCCCGCCAGGGGCACCGCTGGGTAGCTATGTGCGGACGGGATAAGCGCTGAAAGCATCTAAGCGTGAAGCCCCCCTCAAGATGAGATTTCCCACCGCGTGAAGCGGGTAAGATCCCTCGAAGATGACGAGGTCGATAGGTCCGAGGTGGAAGCGTGGCGACACGTGGAGCTGACGGATACTAATCGATCGAGGGCTTAACCAAGAAAAGCGCAGGCGAGCGGGTCGCCGCGACGGGCAAATGTTCTTCGCCTGCAGGGATGTTCACATCCCGAAGGCGAAGGTTATTTGACCCCGAGCGGCGGCGAGCCGGAGCTGGACAATGCGAAAAGCGCAGGCGAGCGGCTTCTTCCGACGGTTATCTAGTTTTGAGGGAATGAAAAAGTCTTGACAACAGGTCAACTTTCCTTATAATAAGACTTGTCCATTGTTGCCTAGTGGCTATGGCGGAGGGGAAACACCCGTTCCCATCCCGAACACGGAAGTTAAGCCCTCCAGCGCCGATGGTAGTTGGGGCCAGCGCCCCTGCAAGAGTAGGTCGCTGCTAGGCAAAATGGAAAGCACGTCTTTTCTTTCCTTGGAAGAAAAGGCGTGCTTTTTCATTTATTCGGCTGCTTGACGTTTTATTGTCCAAAAAAAACGGATATTCTATAGTTAGTTTTCCTTCTTTGGTCACTCTTGAAATTTTCCGTAATACATTGTATAGTAAGAGTAAGGTCAAATATAGTCAAAGTCAACAAATAGGCAGTGGGGTGTCCTTGTCAGCGGACGGCCCATCGCCAGGCAGCTTGGTTGTAAGGAAGGTGGTAGTTAGAGTGCCGAACATTTCCGACATCATTGAGCAATATTTGAAGCAAGTGCTCAATATGAGCGACCAAGATATCGTTGAAATTAAACGGAGTGAAATCGCTAATAAGTTTCAATGTGTTCCTTCGCAGATCAATTATGTCATCAATACGAGGTTTACCCTTGAAAGAGGGTACATCGTCGAAAGCAAGCGCGGTGGCGGCGGGTATATCCGTATTATGAAAGTAAAGGCGAAAAGCGAAGCACAGCTGATTGACCAGCTGATCGAGCTTGTCGGCCACCGCATCAGCCAGTCCAATGCCGAAGATGTGGTAAAACGTCTCGTTGAAGAAAAGGTAATTTCCGAGCGGGAAGCGAAAATTATGTTAAGCGCTATGGATCGTTCTGTTTTATATATCGATTTGCCCGAGCGGGACGAACTGCGGGCCCGCATGTTAAAAGCGATGCTGACGTCGCTGAAATACAAATAGGGGGAGGGGGAGGCATTGATTTGCCAAGAATGCAAGCAACGGCCGGCCACGATGCACTTTACAAAAATTGTAAACGGAGAGAAAACGGAGTTCCATCTTTGCGAGCAATGCGCCAGAGAGCATGGCCATATGTTTACGTTCTACGGCAATGATGATTTTTCACTCAACAACTTGTTGGCGGGGCTTCTCAACTTTCAAGCGCCAATGAAGGAAATGACAACTAACGCATTTCCGAATCCTGATGTGCTTCAATGCGAGACGTGTCAAATGACATATCACCAATTCACACAGATTGGACGGTTCGGCTGTGTCGATTGCTACCGGACGTTTGCCCGCTACTTGCCGCCGATTTTGAAAAGGCTTCATAGCGGCAATACCGCCCATTCAGGAAAAATTCCAAAGCGGAAGGGCGGCGTTCTCCACTTGCGTAAGCAGCTGGCCATCCTGAAACAAAAGCTTCAGGAGCTCGTTGCCCGCGAGGAGTTCGAGCGGGCGGCCGAGGTGCGCGACCAAATCCGCTCGTTGGAGGATGAACTGCGTCGACGCGGAGAGGGGGATATGTAAGCGGTATGTCGTTCGAGAAGTTTTTCAATACGGCGGTCAGCGCGTGGATGAGCCAAGAGGGGCCGGATTCGGACATCGTCTTAAGCAGTCGCATTCGATTGGCGCGCAACATCGTTGACTTTCGTTTTCCAACGCTGTTTAGCAGTGAAGAAGCCATGCAAATCGTCGCGTTGTTTGAACGGACGTTCGCCCATCGTTCTTACGAAGGGGCAGGCCGCTTCGAGTTGTTGAAAATGTCGGAGCTTCAGCCGATTGAAAAACGGGTATTGGTAGAAAAACACTTAATTAGTCCGCATCTGGCTGAGGATTCGCCGTTTGGCGCTTGTCTGCTTTCGGAAAATGAAGAAATCAGCATCATGATCAACGAGGAGGATCATATCCGCATCCAATGCCTATTCCCGGGGTTGCAGCTTGCTGAGGCTCTCGAGGCGGCGAGCGAATTGGACGATTGGATTGAAGAGTATGTCAACTATGCCTTTGACGAGCGGCTTGGTTATTTAACGAGCTGCCCGACCAATGTCGGGACGGGATTGCGGGCTTCGGTGATGATGCATCTTCCGGCGCTTGTGCTGACGCAACAAATTAACCGTATTATTCCTGCCATCAACCAGCTTGGGCTTGTTGTCCGTGGAACATACGGTGAAGGGAGTGAAGCGTTGGGAAATATATTCCAAATTTCCAACCAGATCACGCTTGGGAAATCGGAGGAAGACATTGTTGCTGATTTGCATACGATCGTTCAGCAGCTGATCGCCCAAGAAAGAGCGGCTCGTCAGGCATTAGTGAAAACTTTGGGCATACAATTAGAAGACAAGGTGTTCCGTTCATACGGCATACTGGCCAACTGTCGCGTCATCGAATCGAAAGAAGCGGCGCAATGTTTGTCCGATGTTCGCTTAGGGATTGATCTAGGATATATCAAGAACATCTCGCGCAACATTTTAAATGAGCTGATGATTTTGACGCAGCCGGGATTTTTGCAGCAATATGCCGGCGGGCCGCTTCGCCCTGAAGAACGGGACGTCCGCCGTGCGGCGCTGATCCGGGAGCGCTTAAAAATGGAGGAACGAAGAAAGATGGAGGGTGATGAACGATGATGTTTGGCAGATTTACAGAACGGGCGCAAAAGGTGCTGGCGCTGGCGCAGGAAGAAGCCATTCGCCTCGGCCATAACAATATCGGCACAGAACATATTTTGCTCGGCCTCATCCGCGAGGGCGAGGGGATCGCGGCTAAGGCGCTCATGGCGCTTGGGCTCGGCCCAGATAAAATCCAAAAAGAAGTCGAATCGCTCATCGGCCGTGGCAGTGAAGTGTCGCATACGATCCACTATACGCCGCGGGCGAAGAAAGTGATTGAGCTGTCGATGGACGAAGCGCGGAAGCTCGGCCATTCATACGTTGGCACGGAACATATTTTGCTCGGGTTGATCCGCGAGGGAGAAGGGGTAGCCGCTCGCGTGCTGAACAATTTGGGCGTAAGCTTGAACAAAGCGCGCCAACAAGTGTTGCAGCTGCTTGGCAGCAATGAGTCGATGTCAGGCCATGGCGGCGGTGCTTCGCACGTGAGCACGCCGACGCTTGACAGCCTCGCCCGCGACTTGACGGCGATTGCCCGCGAAGGGCGGCTGGACCCGGTCATCGGCCGCAGCAAAGAAATTCAGCGCGTTATTGAAGTGTTAAGCCGCCGGACGAAAAATAATCCGGTGTTGATCGGCGAGCCGGGCGTTGGGAAAACGGCCATTGCTGAAGGGTTAGCCCAACAAATCGTCAATAACGAAGTGCCGGAAACGCTGCGCGACAAGCGGGTCATGACGCTCGATATGGGGACGGTCGTCGCCGGAACGAAATACCGGGGGGAATTTGAAGACCGACTGAAAAAAGTGATGGATGAAATTCGTCAAGCGGGCAACATCATCTTGTTCATCGATGAACTGCATACATTAATTGGCGCCGGTGGGGCGGAAGGAGCGATCGACGCGTCGAACATTTTGAAACCGGCGTTGGCGCGCGGGGAGCTTCAATGCATCGGCGCGACAACGCTCGATGAATACCGGAAATATATTGAAAAAGACGCCGCGCTTGAACGCCGCTTTCAGCCG
This sequence comes from Geobacillus sp. Y412MC52, assembly GCF_000174795.2. Lineage (NCBI taxonomy): Bacteria > Bacillati > Bacillota > Bacilli > Caryophanales > Anoxybacillaceae > Geobacillus > Geobacillus sp. Y412MC52. Next base: position 100,476 of record NC_014915.1, read on the forward strand.
ATTTACGTGGATGAACCGACAGTGGAAGAATCGATCCAAATTTTAAAAGGGTTGCGCGATCGGTATGAAGCGCACCACCGCGTTTCGATTTCCGACGAGGCCATTGAGCAAGCCGTCAAGTTGTCCGACCGTTACATTACCGATCGTTTCCTGCCGGATAAGGCGATCGATTTGATCGACGAGGCTTGCTCGAAAGTGCGCCTTCGTTCGTTCACTGCACCGCCGAAATTGAAAGAACTTGAACAAAAGCTCGAGGAAGTGCGAAAAGAAAAAGACGCGGCTGTGCAAAGCCAAGAGTTTGAGAAAGCGGCATCGCTGCGCGATATGGAACAGCGGCTGCGCGAAGAACTGGAGGAAACGAAACGGGCGTGGAAGGAAAAACAAGGCCAAGAAAATTTGGAAGTGACGGTCGAAGACATCGCCGCGGTTGTCTCGAGTTGGACCGGCATTCCCGTATCGAAGCTTGCTGAGACGGAAACAGAGCGGCTGCTCAAATTGGAAGAAATTTTGCATTCGCGTGTCGTCGGCCAAGATGAGGCGGTCAAAGCGGTCGCCAAAGCAGTGCGCCGCGCCCGTGCTGGCCTGAAAGACCCGAAACGCCCGATCGGTTCGTTCATTTTCCTTGGTCCGACCGGCGTTGGGAAAACGGAGTTGGCCCGAGCCTTGGCAGAAGCGATGTTTGGCGATGAAGACGCCCTCATTCGCATCGATATGTCCGAGTATATGGAAAAACACTCGACATCGCGGCTCATCGGGTCGCCGCCGGGGTATGTCGGTTATGAAGAAGGCGGCCAGCTGACGGAAAAAGTGCGCCGCAAGCCGTATTCGGTTGTCCTGTTAGATGAGATGGAAAAAGCGCATCCGGACGTGTTCAATATTTTGCTGCAAGTGTTGGAAGATGGGCGGCTGACTGACTCGAAAGGGCGGACGGTCGACTTCCGCAACACGATCATCATCATGACGTCCAACGTCGGCGCCGATGCGCTGAAACGGAATAAGTACGTTGGCTTCAACATTCAAGACGGGAACCAGCAATACAAAGATATGAAAAGCAAAGTGATGGATGAGCTGAAAAAAGCATTCCGTCCAGAGTTTTTAAACCGGATCGACGAAATCATCGTCTTCCATTCGCTCGAAAAAGACCATCTGAAACAAATCGTCCGATTGATGGCCGATACGCTCGTGAAGCGGCTGAAAGAGCAAGACATTGATCTTGAGCTGACGGAGGCCGCCATTGAGAAAATCGCCGCCGAAGGGTTCGATCCAGAATACGGTGCCCGCCCGTTGCGCCGCGCCTTGCAAAAGCATGTTGAAGACCGTTTGTCCGAAGAATTGTTAAAAGGCACGATCGCCAAAGGGCAAAAAGTCGTTGTGGATGTCAAAGACGGGGAGTTTGTCGTATTGTCGAAACAGGCGGTCGTGTGAGGGAAGAAAAGGCATGCGGCAGCTTCCTGCCCATGCCTTTTTTTCGTTGGAAAACGTTACAGAAAGGGTTAAGATCGATGGCGAAGAAGAAAACGAAGTTCGTTTGCCAAGAGTGTGGATATGAGTCGGCCAAATGGCTTGGACGCTGTCCGGGATGCCAAACATGGAATTCGCTTGTTGAGGAAATTGAGCAGGAGAAACCGACTGTGCGCGGCGCATTTCTTCATTCGGAGCGGGCGGGTTCGGCCAAACCGGTCCCGATTACAGCCGTGGAGGCGGTGCAAGAGCCGCGCATGAAAACGAACAGCGCGGAGCTCGATCGCGTGTTGGGCGGTGGAATCGTCAAAGGTTCGCTCGTTTTGATCGGCGGCGACCCTGGCATTGGCAAATCAACGTTGCTTTTGCAAACATCGGCGCAGCTGGCCGCCGCTGGGCATCAAGTGCTGTATGTCTCCGGTGAGGAATCGGTCAAACAAGTAAAGCTGCGCGCTGGACGCCTTCGTGCGGAGTGCGATCGGCTGTACGTGTTGGCGGAAGCAGATTTGGAATACATTGTGGCAGCGGTTGAAACGGTTCAACCTGCTTGTGTCATCATTGATTCGATTCAGACGGTGTATCGCACCGATATTTCCTCTGCACCGGGCAGCGTCGCCCAAGTGCGCGAATGCACGGCCGAGCTGATGAAGCTGGCGAAAACAAAAGGCATTGCCATTTTTATCGTCGGTCATGTGACGAAGGAAGGGGCGATCGCCGGGCCGCGCCTGCTCGAACATATGGTGGACACCGTTCTCTATTTTGAAGGGGAGCGACACCATACGTATCGCATTTTGCGAGCGGTGAAAAACCGTTTTGGCTCAACGAACGAAATCGGCATTTTTGAGATGCGCGACATTGGGCTGAAGGAAGTGGAAAACCCATCAGAAGTGTTTTTAGAAGAACGGTCGCGCGGAGCGGCTGGCTCGACGGTCGTGGCGGCGATGGAAGGGACGCGGCCGGTGCTCGTGGAAATCCAGGCGCTCGTCTCGCCGACGAGCTTCGGCAACCCGAGACGGATGGCGACCGGCCTTGACCATAACCGTGTGTCGCTTTTGATGGCCGTGCTCGAAAAGCGGGTTGGGCTGCTGTTGCAAAACCAAGATGCTTATTTGAAAGTGGCGGGCGGCGTGAAGCTTGATGAGCCGGCAATTGACTTGGCGGTCGCTGTCAGCATCGCCTCGAGCTTTCGCGATCGGCCGACGAATCCGGCGGATGTCATTATCGGCGAAGTCGGCTTAACTGGAGAGGTGCGCCGCGTCTCGCGCATCGAACAGCGCGTGCAGGAGGCGGTAAAATTAGGCTTTTCCCGCATTATTGTGCCAAAAAACAATTTAGCTGGCTGGCAGCCGCCAAAAGGTGTGCAAGTGATCGGTGTTTCGCATGTGGCCGAGGCGCTTGAGCATACAATGTGTTAATCGCTCTTTCACCTGCGCAACCCGCTTCTTCGCGCCCAAGGGGATATGAGCGATCAAAAATTCATCGCCTCTTCATTCTTAAGTGTTCAAGCAGAGGCATAAACAGCCTAAAAGGATTGAATCTTTTCGCTCTGATGTACGTAAAAAATAGTAGGGTGATCCGAAACAACTATGGCGTTTGGCCGGCGTTTTCCGCTATTGTTACAAGCAGATGTCGAATGTTCAAAAACGATTAAAAATTGCCTTCCAATTGGTTTCAAACATTGGAAACTGTTTATAATGTTAAATAGGGAGGTGAAGATGGGCTGATGGTCAAACGCATTGTGCAATTATTTTTCCTCGCCGTGGGCGGAACGTTAGGCGCCATGTTTTTTCCTGACTTGCTTAAGCTGATGAATGTGAGCGGCATGCCGCTTCTCAATAATTCTTATACGCTTGCGGTGCTGGGGGCAGTCGTTTTCTTTTTGTTGACGTTTTGGCTTGTCGATTATGTGGTCGACATGATTCGCTGGGTGGAGGAAACGCTCGTGAAGGCGCCGGCCGCCGACGTGCTGTTTGGTAGTCTCGGGCTGATTTTCGGTCTTATTATCGCGTTTTTCGTTGTCATGCCGTTGCAGTCGTTTCACATTCAAGTGTTGAATACGGTGTTGCCGATTTTTTTGACGGTGTTGCTTGGCTACTTAGGGTTTCGCGTCGGTTTAAAGAAACGGAATGAGTTGATGAACTTATTTTCCTTGTCCAACCGCATGGCGAAGAAAAAAGGTGGAGAAGCGGAAAACGAACCGTCAAAGGGCGGTGCTGTGAAAATTTTGGATACGAGCGTCATCATCGACGGGCGGATCGCAGACATTTGCCAAACCGGGTTTTTGGAAGGGCCGCTTGTCATTCCGCGGTTTGTGCTCGAAGAATTGCAGCATATCGCCGATTCGTCCGATGTGCTGAAACGGAACCGCGGCCGCCGCGGCTTGGATATTTTGAACCGCATCCAAAAAGAAATGGCGATGAAAGTGGAAATCCATGAAGCGGATTTCAGCGACGTCCAGGAAGTCGACAGCAAACTCGTCAAGCTGGCGAAGCAACTTCAAGGCGTTGTCGTGACGAACGATTTCAATTTAAACAAAGTATGTGAGCTGCAAAACGTGCGTGTTTTGAATATCAACGATTTAGCGAATGCCGTCAAACCGGTCGTGCTGCCAGGCGAGGAGCTGAACGTACACGTCATTAAAGATGGGAAGGAGCATAACCAAGGCGTGGCCTATTTGGACGACGGGACGATGATCGTCGTCGAAGATGGCAAAGAATATATCGGCAAACGGGTTGACGTTTTAGTCACCAGCGTGTTACAAACATCTGCGGGGAGAATGATTTTTGCCAAATTGAAACTGCTGCAAAAAGCGTTGTAAAACGAATAGGGGAAACGGCCAATGAATTACGAAGCGATTGTCTTGGCGGCCGGGCGGGGAAAGCGGATGAACGCCGGCATGAACAAGCAATTCCTTGAGCTTGGCGGTGAGCCGCTCATCGTTCGGACGCTGAACGTGTTTGAGCGCGATGAGTGGTGCACCCGCATCGTGCTCGTCGTCAACCCAGCCGAGCGAAGTCGATTTGAGCAGCTGCTCGCCCGCTTTCGCATTCGAAAAGTCGCCGCGCTTACCGACGGCGGCGAGGAGCGGCAGCATAGCGTCTACAACGGATTGCAGGCGCTCGCGGGGGAGGAGATTGTTCTCATCCATGACGGCGCCCGCCCATTTGTCCGCGTCCATCATTTGCACGAGCTAGTGAACGCCGCTGTTCAGTACGGGGCGGCGATCCCGGCAGTGCGGGTGAAAGATACGATCAAAAAAGCGAACGGTTTGTTTGTCGAACAGACGATTGATCGTTCCAGCTTGTGGGCGGTGCAGACGCCACAAGCTTTTCGTCTGTCTTTGATCATGGAAGCGCACGAAGCGGCGAAACAGGCTGGCTATCTCGGCACGGATGACGCCGGCCTTGTGGAGCGAATCGGCAAGCCGGTGAAGATCATTGAGGGGGATTATCGCAATATTAAGCTGACGACGCCGGAGGACCTTTTGTTTGCTGAGGCGATTTTGGCAAGCCGGATGGCCGAATAGATGGGGGTGGAGAGATGTTTCGCATTGGACAAGGGTTTGACGTCCATCAGCTTGTTGAAGGGCGTCCGCTGATCATTGGCGGCGTCACCATTCCGTATGAAAAGGGGCTGCTCGGCCACTCAGATGCCGACGTGCTGCTTCATGCGGTGGCGGACGCATGCCTTGGGGCGATCGGCGCCGGCGATATCGGCCGGCATTTTCCGGACACAGATCCGCGCTTTAAAGATGCCGACTCGGCTGAGCTGTTGGCGCACGTATGGGCGCTCGCTCGGCAGGAAGGGTATAGGCTCGTGAACGCCGACTGCACGATCATCGCACAAAAGCCGAAGATGGCGCCGTATATTGAAGAAATGAGGGCGGTGATCGCTCGGTTGCTGGAAGCCGAGCGCTCGCAAGTCAATGTGAAGGCAACGACGACGGAGAAGCTTGGATTCACTGGGCGGGGGGAAGGCATTGCCGCCCAGGCGGTCGTCTTGCTGCAAAAAAGCTAATGGAGCGGCCTTTGGCAACATCATTTGGGAAGACCTCGTTCCTTAATACATAAGCGCTTTGTTCGCCGTCCTGGCTAGGAGGTGTAAAGGGGGGCGTCGGCGGCGTGGTGCGGCTTAGGCGAGAGCTGTCTGTTTTGAACTTTGCTGCGATAAACGGTACAATAATAGCACAAGCTTTGATGGAAGTGGAGGGTTTGGATGATGGCAAAAGAGGTGCGCGTGCGCTATGCGCCGAGCCCAACCGGCCATTTGCATATCGGCGGGGCGCGGACAGCGCTGTTTAACTATTTGTTTGCCCGCCATCACGGTGGAAAAATGATCGTCCGCATCGAGGATACGGATATTGAACGGAACGTCGAAGGTGGCGAAAAGTCGCAGCTCGAAAACTTAAAATGGCTCGGCATTGATTATGATGAATCGATTGATCAAGATGGCGGCTACGGGCCGTACCGGCAAACGGAGCGGCTCGATATTTACCGAAAATATGTGAATGAATTGCTTGAGCAAGGGCATGCGTACAAATGTTTTTGCACGCCGGAAGAGCTCGAGCGCGAGCGGGAGGCGCAGCGGGCGGCCGGCATCGCCGCTCCGCAGTACAGCGGCAAATGCCGCCATTTGACGCCGGAGCAGGTCGCGGAGCTCGAGGCGCAAGGGAAGCCGTATACGATCCGCCTGAAGGTGCCGGAAGGGAAAACGTACGAGTTTTACGATTTAGTGCGCGGCAAAGTGGTGTTTGAATCGAAAGATGTCGGCGGCGATTGGGTGATTGTCAAGGCGAATGGCATTCCGACATACAATTTCGCTGTTGTCATAGACGACCATTTAATGGAAATCAGCCATGTGTTTCGCGGTGAGGAACATTTGTCCAATACGCCGAAGCAGCTCATGGTATACGAGTATTTCGGCTGGGAGCCGCCGCAGTTCGCGCACTTGACGTTGATCGTCAACGAGCAGCGGAAAAAGCTGTCTAAGCGCGATGAATCAATCATTCAGTTCGTCTCGCAATACAAAGAACTTGGCTATTTGCCGGAAGCGATGTTCAACTTTTTCGCTTTGCTTGGCTGGTCGCCGGAAGGAGAGGAAGAAATTTTTACGAAAGACGAACTGATCCGCATGTTCGATGTCTCCCGGCTGTCAAAATCGCCGTCCATGTTTGATACGAAAAAGCTGACATGGATGAACAACCAATATATCAAAAAGCTTGATCTTGACCGGCTTGTCGAGCTGGCCTTGCCGCATTTAGTGAAAGCCGGGCGCCTGCCGGCGGATATGACGGACGAACAGCGGCAATGGGCGCGCGATTTAATTGCTTTGTATCAAGAGCAAATGAGCTACGGGGCGGAGATCGTCCCGCTGTCTGAGCTGTTCTTTAAAGAAGAAATCGACTACGAGGACGAGGCGCGTCAAGTGCTTGCTGAAGAGCAAGTGCCGGCTGTGCTTTCCACCTTCCTTGAGAGCGTGCGTGAGCTTGAGCCGTTTACGGCAGACGAGATTAAAGCGGCCATTAAAGCGGTGCAAAAGGCGACCGGGCAAAAAGGGAAAAAGTTGTTTATGCCGATCCGCGCGGCGGTGACGGGACAAACGCACGGACCGGAGCTGCCGTTTGCCATTCAGTTGCTCGGCAAAGAAAAAGTGATCGAGCGGCTGGAGCGGGCGTTGCAAGAAAAATTTTAATCGGTCTCTGCACGTTTATACGGTGAGTGTGGTATAATAATACAAAGTTTTCGTTGCCATAAGTGTATAAGGAACAAAGCGTTGACGAGGAGAAGTAGGAAGCATCGGCATCCCAGAGAGAGCCGCCTTGGCTGGAAGCGGCTTATGTTCGGTGCTGTCTGAAGTGCGCCTCGGAGTCTCCTTTCGAACCGGAACAGAGACGTTCTGCAGTAGAGGGGAGCGGAGCATCTCCGTTATCGGAATCGAGTGAGCGAAACGGCGCCCCGTTTCGCTAAACAGAGTGGAACCGCGCCAAAAGCGTCTCTGTGTCTGCGGCACAGGGACGCTTTTTTATTCAAGACAACTTAGAGGGATGGAGGGAGGACATTATGTTTAAAACGTTAAAAGAGGATATTGAGGTCATTTTTGAGCAAGACCCGGCGGCGAGAAGCTATTTGGAAGTCATTTTAACGTATTCCGGCCTGCATGCCATCTGGGCGCATCGGATCGCCCATGCGCTTTACAAGCGGAAATTTTACTTTCTTGCCCGCTTGATTTCGCAAATCAGCCGCTTTTTCACTGGCATTGAAATCCATCCGGGCGCGAAAATCGGCCGCCGCTTTTTCATCGACCACGGCATGGGCGTGGTGATCGGCGAAACGTGCGAAATCGGCGACAATGTCACCGTCTATCAAGGGGTCACATTAGGCGGGACAGGGAAAGAAAAAGGGAAGCGGCACCCGACGATCAAAGACAACTGTTTGATCGCTGCCGGCGCGAAAGTGCTCGGTTCGATTACGATCGGGGAAAACTCGAAAATCGGCGCTGGGTCGGTCGTGTTAAAAGACGTGCCGCCCAATTCGACCGTCGTTGGCATTCCGGGCCGCGTCGTTGTGCGCGACGGGGTGAAAGTGAAGAAAGATTTAAACCATACCGACCTTCCTGACCCGATCGCCGACCGGTTTCGGGAGCTTGAAGAGGAAATCGCCCGGCTGAAAAGCGAGCTTGAGGCATTGAAACAACAAGAAAGGAAGAACGAGTATGAGCAGCATCCGGCTTTATAATACGCTGACGCGAAAAAAAGAACCGTTTGAGCCGCTGGAGCCGAATAAAGTGAAAATGTATGTGTGCGGCCCGACCGTCTATAATTATATTCACATCGGCAATGCTCGGGCCGCCATCGTTTTTGACACGATCCGCCGCTATTTGGAGTTCCGCGGCTATGATGTGACGTATGTATCGAACTTTACAGATGTTGATGACAAGTTGATCAAAGCGGCCCGCGAGCTCGGCGAGAGCGTGCCGGCGATTGCTGAGCGGTTTATTGAGGCGTATTTTGAAGACATTCAGGCGCTTGGCTGCAAAAAAGCGGACATCCATCCGCGGGTGACCGAAAACATTGATACGATTATCGAATTCATTCAGGCGCTCATTGACAAAGGATATGCCTACGAAGTCGACGGCGACGTGTATTACCGGACGCGCAAGTTCCGCGAATACGGCAAGCTGTCTCATCAATCGATCGATGAGCTGCAAGCTGGGGCGCGCATCGAAATTGGGGAGAAAAAAGACGATCCACTTGATTTCGCCCTTTGGAAAGCAGCGAAGGAAGGAGAAATTTGTTGGGACAGTCCATGGGGGAAAGGGCGGCCTGGTTGGCATATCGAATGCTCGGCGATGGCGCGCAAATATTTGGGCGATACGATCGATATCCACGCCGGCGGCCAGGACTTGACATTCCCGCACCATGAAAACGAAATCGCCCAGTCGGAGGCGCTGACCGGCAAACCGTTCGCGAAATATTGGCTGCACAATGGGTATTTAAATATTAACAACGAAAAAATGTCGAAGTCGCTTGGCAATTTCGTGCTCGTTCACGATATCATCCGGGAGATCGACCCGCAAGTGCTGCGTTTTTTCATGCTGTCGGTGCATTACCGCCATCCGATCAACTACAGCGAGGAACTGCTTGAGAGTGCGCGGCGCGGACTCGAGCGCCTGAAGACGGCGTACAGCAATTTGCAGCATCGCCTGCAGGCAAGCACGAACTTAACGGACAATGACGAGGAATGGGTTTCGCGCATTGCCGACATCCGCGCCTCGTTCATCCGTGAAATGGACGACGATTTCAACACGGCGAACGGCATTGCCGTATTGTTTGAACTGGCGAAGCAGGCCAACTTGTACTTGCAGGAAAAAACGACATCCGAGAAGGTCATTCACGCGTTTTTGCGCGAGTTCGAACAGCTGGCGGACGTACTTGGACTCACCTTGAAGCAGGATGAGCTGCTTGATGAGGAAATCGAGGCGTTGATCCAAAAGCGCAATGAAGCGCGGAAAAACCGCGATTTTGCGCTGGCCGACCGCATTCGCGACGAGTTGAGAGCGAAAAACATCATTTTGGAAGACACGCCGCAAGGAACAAGATGGAAACGGGGATAGCACGCGATGATGGCGGAGTTTGAAACGGTCAACGATGTGAAGCAGTTAAATGGACTGGCGCTTGCCTATATTGGCGACGCCGTGTACGAGGTGTATGTGCGACGCCATTTGCTTGCTGGCGGCAGCGTGCGGCCGCATGAGCTGCATCGGCGGGCGGTCCGCTATGTGTCGGCGCGGGCGCAAGCGCGAGTGATTTTGGCGTTGCTTGACGAGGGCGTCCTGACCGAGGAGGAAAAGGACATCGTCCGCCGCGGCCGCAATGCCAAATCAGGCACAATCCCGAAAAATACGGATGTGCAAACATACCGGCATAGCACGGCCTTTGAGGCGCTCATCGGTTATCATTTTTTGGTTAATAATGAAAAGCGGGTTGATGAGCTGATCGGCCGTTCGTTTGCCATTATTGAAAGGGAAGAAAGGGCGTTGGAATGATGGACTACATTATCGGCAAAAATCCGGTCATTGAAGCGCTCAAAGCCGGGCGCGACATCAATAAAATTTGGATCGCGGAAGGGGCGCAGCGCCATACCGTCGAACCTGTGCTTGAATGGGCAAAGCGGCGGGGCGTGCTCGTCCAATATGTCCCGAAGCGCAAGCTTGATCAGATGGCTGAAGGAGCTCATCAAGGGGTGATCGCTCAGGCGGCGGCTTACCGCTACTATGAAATCGATGACTTGTTCGCTCGCGCCGCCGAGCGGGGCGAGGCGCCGTTTTTTCTCATCTTGGACGAGCTTGAGGATCCGCATAATTTAGGGGCCATCATGCGCACCGCTGATGCGGTCGGGGCGCACGGCCTCATTATTCCGAAGCGGCGTTCGGTCGGGCTGACCCAAACGGTGGCGAAGGCGTCGACCGGGGCGATTGAGCACGTTCCGGTCGCGCGTGTGACAAACTTGGCGCGGACGATTGACGAGCTGAAAGAGCGCGGAGTGTGGGTAGCCGGAACGGATGCATCGGCTCAAGACGACTACCGCTCGCTCGATGGCACGATGCCGTTGGCGCTCGTAATCGGGAGCGAAGGAAAAGGGATCAGCCGCCTAGTGCTTGAAAAGTGCGATTTCTTGTTCCGGTTGCCGATGCGCGGCCATGTCACCTCACTCAATGCCTCTGTCGCCGCCAGCCTGCTCATGTACGAGGTGTACCGGAAGCGGTATCCGTTGGGAGAATAGCGAATGAACATTTTGATTGTCGACGGCTATAACATCATCGGAGCGTGGCCGGAGCTGCGCCGGCTGAAAGAAGAGGGCGATCTGGCAGCGGCAAGGGATTTATTGATTGAAAAAATGGCTGACTACAAAGGATTCACCGGGGACCATGTCGTGATCGTATTCGATGCCCACCTCGTGCAAGGAAACGAGAAAAAGTATAAACATTACGACGTCGATGTCATTTTTACAAAGGAACATGAGACGGCCGATGAGCGAATTGAACGGTTGGCGAAGACATTGATGAATGCGCGCACAAAAGTGTATGTCGCTACCTCCGACTACACCGAACAATGGACGGTGTTCGGCCAAGGCGCCCTGCGCAAGTCGGCGCGCGAGCTATTGGATGAAGTCGAGACGGTTGAGCGGGACATTTCCCAAAAAGTAAAAGCGATGCGGCAGCGCACTCCGATCTCCAAAGTTCCGCTAAATGATAGAATTGCTGAAATTTTTGAAAAATGGCGAAGAGGAGAAAAATGAGCGGTTGACGCTGTAAAAATTTGTCCTGTATAATACATGTTAGCGATTGATGCGGTCGGGGGGATCAGCGTGGGGGAATGCTTGAAAGCAATGAAAGGGAAAGATTATCATCAGCTGGACGATGAGCGGCTTGTTGCGCTCGTTCACGAAGGGGATGGGGAAGCACTTGATTTTTTAATCCATAAATATCAAAACTTTGTGCGCGCCAAAGCTCGCTCCTATTTTTTAGTCGGAGCTGATCGGGAAGATATCGTGCAGGAAGGAATGATCGGTCTGTATAAGGCCGTCCGTGATTTTAAGGGGGACAAGCTTTCCTCATTTAAAGCGTTTGCAGAACTTTGCATCACAAGGCAAATGATTACCGCGATTAAAACGGCGACCCGCCAAAAGCATATTCCGCTCAACTCTTACGTTTCCTTGGATAAGCCGATTTATGACGATGAATCTGACCGGACGCTGATGGATGTGTTGTCCGGCACGCAGGTGACGGACCCGGAACAATTGATTGTCAACCGCGAGGAAGTCGATGATATTGAACTAAAGATGGCGGAACTGCTCAGCGACCTCGAGCGGAAAGTGCTCGCTTTGTATTTGGATGGACGCTCATACCAGGAAATTTCCGAAGAGCTGAACCGCCATGTCAAGTCGATCGACAACGCGTTGCAACGCGTCAAGCGGAAGCTCGAGAAATATTTGGAATACCGCGAGATCAGTTTGTGGGCATCGCGCCGCCGCATCAAAAGATGTCATTGACAGCGAAACAGCCAATATGATAAATTTTTATGGACATCTCGAAGGAACGGTGGAATGCTGATGCGCCAAAAAGTGACGCTGGCTTGCGCGCAGTGCGGAAGCCGAAACTATACGGCAGCAAAACAAATACGTCGCCTTGGTGAGCGCCTTATGGCCAACAAGTTTTGCTCAACATGCAACAAACATACAATCCATCGTGAAACGAAATAGACGGTGGAGATAGTTTTGAACGATGATGGAGGTACGAGTGATGCAGCGAGTAATCAACTTTTTAAAAGAAGTCGTACGCGAGTTGAAAAAAGTGAGTTGGCCAAACCGGAAGGAGTTAGTGAACTACACGGCGGTCGTGTTGGCCACGGTGGCGTTTTTCACCGTCTTTTTTGCCGTTGTGGACCTCGGCATTTCTGAGTTGATTCGCCTCGTGTTTGAATAAGCGGACGAAGGATATGTTATAATGAAAGATAATCGTGCGCGTATGGAACCCGGCAACGGGTTTTTGTTTTGCGCAAAAAACAAAACGAAAACCGCCTTGGGGAGGCTTGTTGATGGAGAAAAACTGGTATGTTGTCCATACATATTCGGGATATGAAAACAAAGTGAAAGCCAATTTGGAAAAACGCGTCGAATCGATGGGAATGCAAGATAAAATTTTTCGCGTCGTCGTTCCGGAAGAGACGGAGACGGACGTCAAAAACGGAAAACGGAAAACGACGAAAAAGAAAGTGTTCCCTGGCTATGTGCTCGTTGAGATGGTCATGACGGATGACTCATGGTATGTCGTGCGCAACACGCCGGGCGTCACTGGATTTGTCGGCTCAAGCGGAGCTGGTTCGAAACCGACGCCGCTTATGGAGGAAGAAGTAAAAATGATCTTGAAGCGGATGGGCATGCCGCTTGCCGAGGTTGACGTAGACTATGAGGTAAATGAAACGGTGCGGATCAAAGAAGGTCCGTTTGCGAACTTTACAGGGAAAATTGAAGCGATTGACCCGGATAAACATAAAGTGAAGTTGCTTGTCGATATGTTTGGGCGCGAAACACGGGTGGAGCTTGAGTTTTCGCAAATAGAAAAAATCTAATGGATAAAGAACTTGCAATTGATAGGGAAAAGTGATACTATTTTAAAGTCAGTATGTCTCTTAAACGGAGACATATGGCGGTGAACTTATACACTTGTATAAGGGAGCCGTTTTGTTTTTACGCTGATCCTCTCAACTGAACGGGAGATAGGAAAACGGCTCAGTAGACCGGAGCCGGATGAGTGGGAGGGGCAATCCCTAATACCACATCACGGACTTAAGGAGGTGTGTCTCGTGGCGAAAAAAGTAATCAAGGTCGTCAAACTGCAAATTCCTGCAGGGAAAGCGAATCCGGCGCCGCCAGTAGGTCCTGCGTTGGGTCAAGCCGGTGTCAATATTATGGCGTTTTGCAAAGAGTTTAATGCCCGCACGGCGGACCAAGCAGGGTTGATCATTCCGGTTGAAATTACGGTTTTTGAAGACCGTTCATTTACATTCATCACGAAAACGCCGCCAGCCGCTGTATTGCTGAAAAAAGCGGCGGGCATTGAATCGGGCTCCGGCGAACCGAACCGCAACAAAGTGGCGACAATTAAACGCGACAAAGTGCGTGAGATCGCTGAGCTGAAAATGCCGGATTTGAATGCGGCGAGCATTGAGGCGGCCATGCGCATGATCGAAGGCACGGCCCGCAGCATGGGCATTGTGATTGAAGACTAAAGCCGGTGCGTCGTTTGTAGGGGAGGTTGCGTCATTGGGCAACCTCTCTCTCCATGAACAAAAACAGCAAGACGGGCCTGATGAATGGGCATCCGTCCGCTTCTTCGTTTTCGAAAGAAGCGAAGAACGTTCAATGTGGGAGGTTTTTCCGCTAAAACCACAACCGAGGAGGATTTTTCACATGCCGAAAAGAGGAAAGAAATACTTAGAAGCATTGAAACTCGTCGACCGCTCCAAAGCATACCCGATTGCTGAAGCAATCGAGCTCGTGAAAAAAACGAACATCGCGAAATTCGATGCCACGGTGGAAGTGGCGTTCCGTTTGGGCGTCGACCCGAAAAAAGCGGACCAACAAATTCGCGGCGCCGTCGTCCTGCCGCACGGCACAGGGAAAGTGGCGCGCGTGTTGGTGTTCGCGAAAGGGGAAAAAGCGAAAGAAGCAGAAGCGGCTGGCGCTGACTATGTCGGCGATACAGAATATATCAACAAAATCCAGCAAGGTTGGTTTGACTTTGATGTCGTTGTTGCTACGCCGGACATGATGGGTGAAGTCGGGAAACTCGGCCGCATTTTAGGGCCGAAAGGGTTGATGCCAAACCCGAAAACTGGAACAGTCACGTTTGACGTAGCAAAAGCGGTGCAAGAAATCAAGGCTGGTAAAGTGGAATACCGCGTCGACAAAGCGGGCAACATCCACGTTCCTATCGGCAAAGTGTCGTTTGACAACGAGAAATTGGCTGAAAACTTCGCAGCCGTCTATGAAGCAATTTTGAAAGCCAAACCGGCGGCGGCAAAAGGGACGTACGTGAAAAACGTCACGATTACATCCACAATGGGCCCTGGCATCAAGGTTGACCCGTCCACGGTTGCTGTTGCACAATAACCGTTGACTTTTGTTTGTCCGTCTGTTAAAATCCCATTTGGCTGAACAAATGAATATCATTTGTACCGTAGACAGTAGGTGCCTGTTTGAGGCTTAATTTCCTACCGAGGTATGTGGACGATAGAACAGCGCGCCCTGCGTCGGGGACGAGCGGCGGTGCGTTGAACGACACCTCCATGTCTACGCGGCATGGAGGTTTTTTATTGAGCAGACGGTATAAGTGGTATTCTCTCATTTTCCTTACAGGAGGTGCAGGACGTGTCGAGCGCGATTGAACTGAAAAAACAAGTGGTCGCGGAAATCGCAGACAAATTCCGGGCCAGCAAGGCAACCGTCATCGTTGATTACCGCGGCTTGAACGTGGCGGAAATGACCGAGTTGCGCAAACAGCTGCGCGAGGCAGGCGTCGAGTTTAAAGTGTACAAAAACACCTTGACCCGCCGGGCGCTCGCGGAAGTCGGCTTGGAAGGACTGGATGAAGTGTTCACCGGTCCAAATGCCATCGCCTTCAGCAATGAAGATGTCGTGGCGCCGGCAAAAATTTTAAGCGAGTTTGCGAAAACGCATGAAGCATTGGAAATCAAAGGCGGCGTCATCGAAGGGAACATCGCCAGCAAAGAAGAAATCGATGCGTTGGCGAAACTCCCGTCCCGCGAAGGGTTGCTTTCGATGTTGCTTAGCGTTCTTCAAGCCCCGATCCGCAACTTTGCGCTTGCGATTAAAGCGGTGGCTGACAAGCAAGAGGAACAAGGCGC
Organism: Geobacillus sp. Y412MC52; assembly: GCF_000174795.2. Classification (NCBI taxonomy): domain Bacteria; kingdom Bacillati; phylum Bacillota; class Bacilli; order Caryophanales; family Anoxybacillaceae; genus Geobacillus; species Geobacillus sp. Y412MC52. Next base: position 115,864 of record NC_014915.1, read on the forward strand.
GTAATGGCGCATCGATATGTGCTTAACAATCATTCAGAAAACAAAGGAGGAAGTTGTGATGACGAAAGAACAAATCATCGAAGCTGTGAAAAACATGACGGTATTGGAATTAAATGAATTAGTCAAAGCAATTGAAGAGGAATTCGGCGTAACAGCTGCGGCTCCGGTTGTTGTCGCGGGCGGCGCAGCAGCTGGCGCTGAAGCAGCGGCAGAAAAAACGGAATTCGACGTCATTCTTGCCGACGCCGGCGCGCAAAAAATCAAAGTCATCAAAGTCGTTCGCGAAATCACTGGCCTCGGCCTGAAAGAAGCGAAAGACTTGGTCGACAACACCCCGAAGCCGATCAAAGAAGGCATTGCGAAAGAAGAAGCAGAAGAAATCAAAGCAAAACTCGAAGAAGCTGGCGCGAAAGTCGAAATCAAGTAATGGCTGCGCCATTGAAAAAAGAGGCTTGCCCGAAGCAAGGGACGGCCTCTTTTTTGTTACACTATATAACGGAAGGCAGTGCAGCCTGTCGACAAGGAGGAGGGGATGATGATGAGCGAGCATTATTACTCAGTCAATCCGAAGTCGGAGCGAAACCCGCAAACGTGGACGTACGTGTTGCGGGGGCATGAATTCCGCTTTACGACCGACAGCGGAGTGTTTTCAAAGCGCGAAGTCGACTTTGGCACACGCCTGTTAATTGAAACGTTCGAGGAACCGGGAGTGGCTGGGGATTTGTTGGATGTCGGCTGCGGATATGGGCCGATCGGGCTTGCCTTGGCCAAATCGTTTCCAAACCGGCGCGTTCACATGATTGATGTCAACGAGCGGGCGCTCGAACTGGCGCAGGAAAACAAGCAGGCAAACGGGATTGACAATGCGGTGATTTACAAAAGCGATCTTTTTTCGGAAGTCGGAGAACAGCGATTTGCAGCGGTCGTCACCAATCCGCCGATCCGGGCTGGCAAACGGGTCGTTTACGCGATTTTTGAACAAAGCCGCGATCATCTGCTCGATCATGGCGAGCTATGGGTCGTCATTCAAAAAAAGCAAGGCGCCCCATCGGCCTTGCAAAAGCTGAACGAATGCTTTCCCGCTGTAGAAGTCGTCGCGAAGAAAAAAGGATATTATATCATAAAGGCGAAAAAATGTTGACACCGTTTTTTTATTGTGGTAGCATTATAAAATGCTAAATATGCACATTTCCCGTGCAGAGGGGATGACGTATAATTTTGGACGCAATGGAAACAATGATAAAATCAATAAACAACGAACCATATGGTTTTCTATTGGAATAGAAACCATTTTCTTTTTTTCTCCATTCAACTCAACGCCTGGTTTCCTCGCGCCGGGAGCGTGTTAAATCCCCTAAATGAAACGGCGGTGCACGCAACGAAGCCGTTTCCGCCCGGATGGCGGGGGCCGGCTGCATGCATGCTAGTGCTTTGCCCCGGAATGACGGAGCGGCCAGTCCGCCTTGAAGGCATTGATTGCTGAGCAGAGCGGATGATGGAGCTGTTCCGGTTCCGGTTTTCACTAATGTCTACATTTGAGGGGTGAATCACTCTTGACAGGCCGACTAGTTCAATACGGGCGACACCGCCAACGCAGAAGCTATGCACGCATCAGCGAAGTGCTGGAATTGCCGAACTTGATCGAAATTCAAACGTCCTCCTACCAATGGTTTCTCGATGAAGGGCTGCGGGAAATGTTTAGGGAAATTTCCCCGATTGAAGACTTTTCCGGCAATCTCTCGCTTGAATTTATCGACTATAGTTTAGGAGAACCGAAATATACGGTCGAAGAGGCGAAAGAACGCGACGTTACATATGCGGCGCCGCTTCGCGTCAAAGTTCGCCTGATCAATAAAGAAACGGGCGAAGTGAAGGAACAAGACGTGTTTATGGGCGATTTTCCGCTCATGACGGAAACCGGAACGTTTATTATCAATGGGGCGGAACGCGTCATCGTTTCCCAGCTCGTCCGTTCGCCAAGCGTCTATTACAGCGACAAAGTTGATAAAAACGGCAAACGCGGCTACTCGGCGACAGTGATTCCGAACCGCGGCGCATGGCTTGAATATGAAACCGATGCGAAAGACGTCGTTTACGTTCGCATCGACCGCACCCGTAAACTGCCGGTTACGGTGCTTCTCCGTGCGCTTGGGTTCAGCTCCGACCAAGAAATCATCGATCTGCTCGGTGACAACGAATACTTGCGCAATACGCTTGAAAAAGATAATACCGACAGCACGGAAAAAGCGTTGATTGAAATTTACGAGCGTCTTCGTCCGGGAGAGCCGCCGACGCTTGAGAATGCGAAAAATTTGCTGGCGTCGCGCTTTTTTGATCCGAAGCGCTATGACTTGGCGAGCGTAGGCCGTTATAAAATCAATAAAAAACTTCATATTAAAAACCGCCTGTTCAATCAGCGGCTCGCGGAAACGATCATTGATCCCGAAACCAAGGAAGTCATCGCCGAAGCTGGAGCGATGATCGACCGCCGAACGCTGAATCGCCTGCTCCCGTATTTGGAAAAAGGGGTCGGCTTACAGACATACCGCCCGGCCGAAGGGGTGGTGGACGGGGACATTTCGGTGCAAACGATCAAAATTTATGCCCCGAATGACCCGGATGGCGAAAAAGTGATCAACGTCATCGGCAACGGCTTCATCGCCGAGGATGTCAAACATATTACACCGGCTGACATCATTGCGTCGATCAGCTATTTCTTCAACTTGCTCCACGGCGTCGGCGATACGGATGACATCGACCATTTAGGCAACCGCCGCCTCCGTTCGGTCGGCGAACTATTGCAAAACCAATTCCGCATCGGCCTGTCGCGCATGGAGCGCGTCGTGCGCGAGCGCATGTCGATCCAAGATACGAACACGATTACGCCGCAGCAGCTGATCAACATCCGCCCAGTGATCGCGGCGATCAAAGAGTTTTTCGGCAGCTCGCAGCTGTCACAGTTCATGGATCAAACGAACCCATTGGCCGAACTGACGCACAAGCGGCGTCTGTCCGCGCTTGGCCCTGGCGGATTGACACGTGAGCGCGCTGGGTTTGAGGTGCGCGACGTTCACTATTCGCACTACGGGCGGATGTGTCCGATTGAAACGCCGGAAGGTCCGAACATCGGACTCATCAACTCGCTGTCCACTTACGCGAAAGTGAACAAGTTCGGCTTTATTGAAACGCCATACCGGCGCGTCGATCCGGAAACAGGGCGGGTGACGGACCAAATCGATTATTTGACAGCCGATGAAGAGGACAATTACGTTGTAGCGCAGGCGAACGTACCGCTTGCGGAGGACGGCACGTTCCTTGAAGAAAACGTTGTCGCCCGTTTCCGCGGCGAGAACATCGTCGTCAAGCGCGATCGCGTCGACTACATGGACGTTTCGCCGAAGCAAGTCGTCTCGGCAGCGACAGCGTGCATCCCATTTTTGGAAAACGACGACTCGAACCGCGCGCTGATGGGAGCGAACATGCAGCGGCAAGCCGTGCCGCTGTTGGAACCGGAAGCGCCGATCGTTGGCACGGGGATGGAGTATGTTTCGGCGAAAGACTCGGGCGCAGCGGTCATTTGCAAGCACCGCGGCATCGTCGAGCGCGTCGAAGCAAAGGAAATTTGGGTGCGTCGGCTGATTGAAGTGGACGGCAAAGAAGTCAAGGGTGATCTAGATAAATATCGGTTGCTGAAATTCGTTCGTTCGAACCAAGGCACGTGCTATAACCAGCGGCCGATCGTGAAAAAAGGCGATATCGTTGAGAAGGGCGAAATTTTGGCCGATGGCCCGTCGATGGATAAGGGCGAATTGGCGCTTGGCCGCAATGTGCTTGTCGCCTTTATGACATGGGACGGTTACAACTACGAAGACGCGATCATCATGAGCGAACGGCTCGTCAAAGAAGACGTGTATACATCCATTCATATTGAAGAGTATGAAGCCGAATCGCGCGATACGAAACTCGGTCCGGAAGAAATTACGCGCGACATTCCAAACGTCGGCGAGGATGCGCTGAAAAACTTGGATGAACGCGGCATCGTCCGCATCGGCGCAGAAGTGAAAGACGGCGACTTGCTCGTCGGCAAAGTGACGCCAAAAGGAATGACCGAGCTGACGGCGGAAGAGCGGCTTTTGCACGCGATCTTCGGCGAAAAAGCGCGCGAGGTGCGTGATACGTCGTTGCGCGTCCCGCACGGCGGCGGCGGCATCGTCCTTGACGTGAAAGTGTTCAACCGCGAAGACGGCGACGAGCTTCCGCCGGGTGTCAATCAACTGGTGCGCGTCTATATTGTGCAAAAGCGGAAAATTTCCGAGGGCGACAAAATGGCAGGCCGCCACGGAAACAAAGGGGTTATTTCCCGCATTTTGCCGGAGGAAGATATGCCCTTCTTGCCGGATGGCACGCCGATTGACATCATGTTAAACCCACTCGGCGTTCCGTCGCGGATGAACATCGGGCAAGTATTTGAGCTGCACCTTGGCATGGCGGCGAAAAAACTCGGCCTGCACATCGCCTCCCCGGTCTTTGACGGGGCGACGGAGGAAGACGTTTGGAACATCCTCGAAGAGGCAGGTCTAGCGCGCGATGCAAAAACGGTGCTGTATGACGGACGGACGGGTGAACCGTTTGATAACCGCGTGTCGGTTGGGATCATGTACATGATCAAGCTCGCCCACATGGTCGACGACAAGCTTCATGCCCGTTCCACCGGCCCGTACTCACTCGTCACTCAACAGCCGCTTGGCGGCAAGGCGCAGTTCGGCGGCCAGCGCTTTGGTGAGATGGAAGTATGGGCGCTTGAGGCGTATGGGGCGGCATACACGCTGCAAGAAATTTTGACCGTCAAGTCCGACGATGTCGTCGGCCGTGTCAAAACGTACGAGGCGATCGTCAAAGGGGAAAACATTCCGGAGCCGGGTGTGCCGGAGTCGTTTAAAGTGTTGATCAAAGAGCTGCAAAGCTTGGGCATGGACGTCACGATTTTGACGAGCGATGAACAAGAAGTGAACATGGAAAACTTTGATGATGATGATGACCATGCACCGGATGCCATCATGGTGGACGTCAAACCGGCCGAACGGGAAGAAGCCGGTGAAGAGAAAGATGCGGTGACGAAAGAATAAACCGGCCATAACGGCCAGGCGGGGAGCTGTTCCCCGCCATTGGCCGCTTGAGCGAACGGAAAACCGACGGATCAAAAAGGGAGGTATACCCCTTGCTAGATGTCAATAAGTTTGAGTACATGAAAATTGGGCTCGCTTCCCCGGAGAAAATTCGTTCTTGGTCGTATGGCGAAGTCAAAAAGCCGGAGACAATCAACTATCGGACGTTAAAGCCGGAAAAAGACGGCTTGTTTTGCGAGCGCATTTTCGGTCCGACGAAAGACTGGGAATGCCATTGCGGCAAATATAAACGCGTTCGCTACAAAGGCGTCGTCTGCGACCGCTGCGGCGTCGAAGTGACGCGCTCGAAAGTCCGCCGCGAACGGATGGGCCATATCGAGCTGGCTGCCCCGGTTTCGCACATCTGGTATTTCAAAGGCATCCCGAGCCGGATGGGGTTGGTTCTTGACATGTCGCCGCGGGCGCTCGAAGAGGTCATTTATTTTGCATCCTATGTCGTCACCGACCCGGGTGATACGCCGCTTGAGAAAAAGCAGCTGTTGTCGGAAAAGGAATACCGCGCCTATCGCGAGAAGTACGGTCAATCGTTCCAAGCGTCGATGGGGGCGGAGGCGATCAAAAAGCTGCTCCAAGACATTGATTTGGATAAAGAGGTGGCCGCGCTGAAAGAAGAGCTGAAAACGGCGCAAGGGCAACGGCGCGCCCGCATCATTAAGCGGCTTGAAGTGCTTGAAGCGTTCCGCAGTTCAGGGAACGACCCGGCATGGATGGTGCTTGATGTACTGCCGGTCATTCCGCCGGAGTTGCGCCCGATGGTTCAGCTTGACGGCGGGCGGTTTGCAACATCGGATTTGAACGATTTGTACCGCCGCGTCATCAACCGTAACAACCGGCTGAAACGGCTGCTTGATCTCGGTGCGCCGAACATTATCGTCCAAAATGAGAAGCGGATGCTGCAAGAGGCGGTTGATGCTTTGATCGATAACGGCCGCCGCGGCCGTCCGGTGACCGGTCCGGGGAACCGTCCGTTAAAATCGCTTTCTCATATGCTGAAAGGGAAGCAAGGGCGCTTCCGGCAAAACTTGCTCGGCAAACGCGTTGATTATTCCGGCCGCTCCGTCATCGTCGTCGGCCCAAACTTAAAAATGTATCAATGCGGGCTGCCGAAAGAAATGGCGCTAGAGTTGTTCAAGCCGTTCGTCATGAAGGAGCTTGTGGAGCGGGGGTTGGCGCATAACATTAAAAGCGCGAAACGGAAAATCGAGCGCGTCCATCCGGAAGTGTGGGATGTGCTTGAAGATGTCATCAAAGAACATCCGGTGCTGTTAAACCGCGCTCCGACGCTGCACCGTCTCGGCATTCAGGCGTTTGAACCAACGCTTGTGGAAGGGCGGGCGATCCGTCTTCATCCGCTTGTTTGCACGGCGTACAACGCTGACTTTGACGGCGACCAAATGGCGGTGCACGTGCCGCTGTCGGCTGAGGCGCAAGCCGAAGCGCGCTTGTTGATGTTGGCGGCGCAAAACATTTTGAACCCGAAAGACGGGAAGCCGGTCGTGACACCATCACAAGACATGGTGTTGGGCAACTACTACTTGACGATGGAGCGCGAGGGAGCCATCGGCGAAGGCATGGTGTTCAAAGACACGGACGAGGCGCTGCTTGCTTACCATAACGGCTACGTCCATCTCCATTCGCGCATCGCCATTCATGCCGGTTCGCTGAAAAACGAAACGTTTACCGAAGAGCAAAACAACAAGCTGCTCTTAACGACCGTCGGAAAGCTCATTTTCAACGAAATTTTGCCGAATTCGTTCCCGTACATCAACGAGCCGACGACGGAAAACATTGAAGGGCGGACGCCGGACAAGTACTTCCTTGACAAAGGGGTCAACGTGCGCGAAGAAATTCGCAAGCGCGAACTCGTGCCGCCGTTTAAGAAAAAAGTGCTCGGGCAAATTATCGCTGAAGTGTTCAAACGGTTCAAAATCACCGAAACATCGAAGATGCTCGACCGCATGAAAGACCTTGGCTTCCAATATTCGACGAAGGCCGGCATCACGATCGGCGTGGCCGATATCGTCGTCCTGCCGGAAAAACAAGAAATTTTGGATGAAGCGCAAGCGAAAGTCGATACGGTTTTGAAGCAGTTCCGCCGCGGCTTAATTACGGACGAAGAGCGGTACGAGCGCGTCATCTCCATCTGGAGCGCGGCGAAAGACAAAATTCAAGACCGGTTGATGAAGTCGCTTGATAAACGCAACCCGATCTTTATGATGAGCGATTCCGGAGCGCGCGGGAACGCGTCGAACTTTACGCAGCTTGCGGGGATGCGTGGTTTGATGGCCAACCCGGCCGGCCGGATCATTGAGCTGCCGATCAAGTCGTCGTTCCGCGAAGGCTTGACGGTATTGGAATACTTTATCTCGACGCACGGCGCGCGAAAAGGATTGGCGGATACGGCGCTCAAAACGGCCGACTCAGGCTATCTCACGCGCCGCCTTGTCGACGTGGCCCAAGACGTCATCGTCCGCGAAGAAGATTGCGGCACCGACCGCGGCATTTTGGCGCGGGCGCTGACGGATGGCACGGAAGTTGTCGTCAAGCTTGAAGAGCGGCTTGTCGGCCGCTATGCGCACAAAACGGTGCGCCATCCGGAAACGGGCGAAGTGATCGTCCGCAAAGACGAGATGATCACCGAAGATATCGCCAATGAGATCATTAAAGCCGGCATTACGGAAGTATGGATTCGCTCCGTATTCGCCTGCAACACGCGCCATGGCGTCTGCAAAAAATGTTACGGCCGCAACATGGCGACCGGCATGGACGTCGAAGTTGGCGAAGCCGTCGGCATTATCGCCGCTCAGTCGATCGGCGAGCCGGGCACGCAGCTGACAATGCGGACGTTCCATACAGGCGGCGTCGCCGGCGACGATATCACTCAAGGTTTGCCACGGGTGCAAGAGCTGTTTGAAGCGCGCAACCCGAAAGGGCAAGCGGTCATTTCTGAAATCGACGGCACGGTTATTTCGATTAATGAAACGCGCGACAACCAATATGAAATCGTCGTGCAAAGCGAGGTCGAAACGCGTACGTATGTAGCGCCGTACAACGCGCGGCTGAAAGTCGAAGAAGGTCAGCGCGTCGAACGAGGCCAAGAGCTGACAGAAGGCTCGGTCGACCCGAAACAGTTGTTGCGCGTGCGCGATATTACATCCGTTCAAGAGTACTTGCTTCGTGAAGTGCAAAAAGTGTACCGGATGCAAGGGGTGGAGATCAGCGACAAGCATATCGAGGTCATGGTGCGGCAAATGCTGCGCAAAGTGCGCGTCATCGATGCCGGCGACACCGATGTGCTGCCGGGTACGCTTTTGGATGTCCACCAGTTTACGGATGTCAACGCCAAAGCTCTTCGCGAAGGGAAACGGCCGGCGACGGCCCGCCAGGTGTTGCTCGGCATCACGAAAGCGTCGCTTGAGACGGATTCATTCTTGTCTGCTGCTTCGTTCCAAGAAACGACGCGCGTCTTGACCGATGCAGCGATCAAAGGAAAACGTGATGAACTGCTTGGCTTAAAAGAAAACGTCATTATCGGCAAACTCGTCCCGGCTGGAACCGGTATGGCCCGCTACCGGAAAGTGAAGCCGGCCGTCAAAAAGGAAACGGCTGGCGACACGGTGTCGTCCAAATAACGCGAACCAAGTGGCCGGCTAAGGCGCTCCTTGGCCGGCCATCATCTAATTAAAAATCCAGTTGACAATCGGCAAAGAAAATGGTAGTCTAATAAAGGTGTTCCAACAACCTGGTACTTTGGAGGATATGTTACATGTCTTATGAAAAAGTATTACAGGCTGGAAAAATTGTCATTGGAACCAAACAAACGATAAGGGCTTTAAAGGAAGGGAAAGCAGCGGAAGTGATCGTGGCGGAGGATGCCGACTTGCCGATCATCGAAAAAGTGACCGCCGCCGCCAATGAGGCAAACGTGCCGGTCACAAAAGTCGATTCGATGAAAAAGCTTGGCAAGGCGTGCAAAATCCAAGTCGGCGCGGCCGCGGTGGCGATCCTTCGGTAACGTTTTGCCTTTCTCCCCTAAAACCTTTATTTGCATAAACGATGAACCACCTGGATATGTGGGCTTAAACGATACATGCGAAAGGAGGATCTTTTCATGCCTACAATCAACCAATTGGTCCGCAAAGGACGCGAGAAAAAAGTCGTGAAATCGAAATCTCCTGCGTTGAACAAAGGGTATAACAGCTTCAAAAAAGAGCAAACGAATGTGTCGTCTCCGCAAAAACGCGGCGTTTGCACGCGTGTCGGCACGATGACGCCGAAAAAACCGAACTCAGCGTTGCGGAAATACGCCCGTGTCCGCTTGACAAATGGGATTGAAGTTACGGCGTACATTCCGGGGATCGGCCATAACTTGCAAGAACACAGCGTTGTGCTCATCCGCGGCGGACGTGTCAAAGACTTGCCGGGGGTACGCTACCATATCATCCGTGGGGCGCTGGATGCTGCAGGCGTAGCGAACCGGATGCAAGGTCGTTCGAAATACGGCGCGAAAAAACCAAAAGCAGCGAAAAAATAATGAAATGAAGAGAATGTTTTCCTGAAAGGAGGAAACACTATGCCACGTAGAGGCCCTGTTGCTAAACGTGACGTACTGCCGGATCCAATTTACAACTCGAAGCTTGTTACCCGTTTGATCAATAAAATTATGATCGACGGCAAAAAATCAAAAGCGCAAAAAATTCTTTACACCGCGTTTGATATTATCCGTGAGCGCACGGGTAAAGATCCAATGGAAGTGTTTGAGCAAGCGTTAAAAAACGTTATGCCAGTGTTGGAAGTGCGTGCTCGCCGCGTTGGTGGGGCGAACTACCAAGTTCCGGTTGAGGTTCGTCCGGATCGCCGCGTTTCTCTCGGTTTGCGCTGGCTCGTGCAATATGCACGTCTTCGCAACGAAAAAACGATGGAAGAGCGCTTGGCAAATGAAATTATGGACGCTGCCAACAACACGGGTGCAGCGGTGAAAAAACGCGAAGATACACATAAAATGGCTGAAGCGAACCGCGCGTTTGCCCATTACCGCTGGTAAGGAGCGCCGCCTAAAGGAAATAGGTGAGGAGGCACTGCGTTTGCCTATTCACCTATCTTCCTATATATTGCGGCCTTTCCGGTCGCGCGTGGGACAACTTCAAAGACAAGGGGATTGCGCCATCGATGGCGGCGCCATCTACTTATATTTCATATTTGAAGGAAGGAGAAAATAACCGATATGGCAAGAGAGTTCTCCTTGGAAAAGACTCGCAACATAGGAATCATGGCGCACATTGACGCCGGGAAAACGACGACGACTGAACGGATTTTGTTCTATACCGGCCGCGTTCATAAAATCGGGGAAGTGCATGAAGGCGCGGCAACGATGGACTGGATGGAACAAGAACAAGAGCGCGGAATTACGATCACGTCCGCGGCGACAACGGCGCAATGGAAAGGCCATCGCATCAATATCATCGACACGCCGGGGCACGTCGACTTTACGGTCGAGGTTGAGCGTTCGTTGCGCGTATTGGACGGGGCCATCACGGTCTTGGACGCGCAATCGGGTGTTGAGCCGCAAACGGAAACCGTTTGGCGCCAAGCGACGACATATGGCGTCCCACGGATCGTGTTCGTCAACAAAATGGATAAAATCGGCGCCGATTTCTTGTATTCGGTGAAAACGCTCCATGACCGTCTGCAAGCAAACGCCCATCCGGTGCAGCTGCCGATCGGTGCCGAAGATCAATTCTCCGGCATTATTGACTTGGTCGAAATGTGCGCGTACCATTACCATGATGAGCTGGGTAAAAACATCGAGCGCATTGACATTCCCGAAGAATACCGCGATATGGCAGAAGAGTACCATAACAAGCTGATTGAGGCGGTCGCTGAGCTGGACGAAGAATTAATGATGAAGTATTTAGAAGGGGAAGAAATCTCGACGGAAGAGCTGAAGGCTGCAATCCGCAAAGCGACGATCAGCGTGGAGTTCTTCCCGGTCTTCTGCGGATCGGCGTTTAAAAACAAGGGTGTTCAGTTGCTTCTTGACGGCGTTGTCGACTACTTGCCGTCTCCGGTTGACATCCCGGCGATTCGCGGCGTCGTTCCGGATACCGAAGAAGAAGTGACACGTGAAGCAAGCGATGACGCTCCGTTTGCCGCTTTGGCATTTAAAATCATGACTGACCCGTATGTCGGGAAATTGACGTTTATTCGCGTCTACTCTGGAACGCTTGATTCCGGTTCATATGTGATGAACACGACGAAAGGGAAGCGCGAACGGATCGGCCGCTTGTTGCAAATGCACGCGAACCACCGTCAAGAAATTTCGAAAGTCTATGCCGGTGATATTGCCGCAGCGGTAGGTTTAAAAGATACGACGACCGGTGATACTCTATGTGATGAGAAGCATCCTGTCATTTTAGAGTCGATGCAATTCCCAGAACCGGTCATTTCGGTGGCAATCGAGCCGAAATCGAAAGCCGATCAAGACAAAATGAGCCAAGCGCTGCAAAAATTGCAAGAAGAAGACCCGACTTTCCGCGCTCACACCGACCCGGAAACGGGACAAACGATCATCTCCGGAATGGGCGAGTTGCACCTTGACATCATCGTCGACCGGATGCGCCGCGAGTTCAAAGTCGAAGCGAACGTCGGGGCGCCGCAAGTTGCCTACCGCGAAACGTTCCGCAAATCGGCGCAAGTCGAAGGCAAATTCATCCGTCAATCCGGCGGCCGCGGTCAATACGGCCACGTTTGGATCGAATTCTCGCCGAACGAGCGCGGCAAAGGCTTCGAATTCGAGAACGCCATCGTCGGTGGGGTTGTTCCGAAAGAGTATGTGCCGGCCGTCCAAGCTGGATTGGAAGAAGCGATGCAAAACGGCGTCTTAGCCGGCTATCCGGTTGTCGACATTAAAGCGAAGCTGTTCGACGGATCGTACCACGATGTCGACTCGAGCGAAATGGCATTCAAAATCGCTGCTTCCTTGGCATTGAAAAACGCCGCGACGAAGTGCGATCCGGTTCTTTTGGAACCGATCATGAAAGTCGAAGTCGTCATCCCTGAAGAGTACCTCGGTGACATCATGGGCGACATCACGTCCCGTCGCGGCCGCATCGAGGGGATGGAAGCGCGCGGCAACGCCCAAGTCGTCCGGGCGATGGTGCCGTTGGCTGAAATGTTCGGTTATGCGACATCGCTCCGTTCGAACACGCAAGGACGCGGAACGTTCTCGATGGTGTTTGACCACTATGAAGAAGTTCCGAAAAACATCGCCGATGAAATTATCAAAAAAAATAAAGGCGAATAATTGATTTCTCTTGCTAGTTTCGCTATAAATACTTATGTAAGTAAGACTTGGGAACATTTTGTTCCCAAGCATCCTATACTTACCCAACCATATAAATTCATATCTTACTTTTAAGGAGGATATCTCTCATGGCTAAAGCGAAATTTGAGCGCACGAAACCGCACGTCAACATTGGCACGATCGGCCACGTTGACCACGGGAAAACGACGTTGACAGCTGCGATCACGACGGTTTTGGCGAAACAAGGCAAAGCCGAAGCAAAAGCGTACGACCAAATCGACGCTGCTCCGGAAGAGCGTGAACGCGGGATTACGATTTCGACGGCGCACGTCGAGTATGAAACAGATGCTCGCCACTATGCGCACGTTGACTGCCCGGGCCACGCTGACTACGTCAAAAACATGATCACGGGCGCGGCGCAAATGGACGGCGCGATCCTTGTTGTATCGGCGGCTGACGGTCCGATGCCGCAAACGCGCGAACACATTCTTCTCTCCCGCCAAGTCGGTGTTCCGTACATCGTTGTATTCTTGAACAAATGCGACATGGTGGACGACGAAGAATTGCTTGAACTTGTTGAAATGGAAGTTCGCGATCTTCTCTCTGAATACGACTTCCCAGGCGATGAAGTGCCGGTCATCAAAGGTTCGGCATTAAAAGCGCTTGAAGGCGACCCGCAATGGGAAGAAAAAATCATTGAACTGATGAATGCGGTTGACGAATACATCCCGACGCCGCAACGTGAAGTGGACAAACCGTTCATGATGCCAATCGAGGACGTCTTCTCGATCACGGGCCGCGGTACGGTTGCAACAGGCCGTGTTGAACGCGGTACGTTGAAAGTTGGCGACCCGGTTGAAATCATCGGTTTGTCGGATGAGCCGAAAACGACGACCGTTACGGGTGTAGAAATGTTCCGCAAACTTCTCGATCAAGCGGAAGCCGGCGACAACATCGGTGCGCTTCTCCGCGGCGTATCTCGTGATGAAGTCGAGCGCGGCCAAGTATTGGCGAAACCTGGTTCGATCACGCCGCACACGAAATTCAAAGCGCAAGTATACGTCCTGACGAAAGAAGAAGGCGGACGCCATACTCCGTTCTTCTCGAACTACCGTCCGCAATTCTACTTCCGTACGACGGACGTAACGGGCATTATCACGCTTCCGGAAGGCGTCGAAATGGTTATGCCTGGCGACAACGTTGAAATGACGGTGGAACTGATCGCCCCGATCGCGATCGAAGAAGGTACGAAATTCTCGATCCGCGAAGGCGGCCGTACGGTCGGCGCTGGCTCTGTATCGGAAATCATCGAGTAATCACGGCAAAAAAGGGTGTCCAGCAATGGACATCCTTTTTTTGATGCCATCTTGACCGTCAGATTGGCGGCTGTGTTGAAAACGGGATGGCGGCTATGTATAATAGAAGAAGTGTGGGAAAAGCAAAGAAATCACTTGCAATCTTGCTTACATACCAGTATAATATCAAATGTTGGTCTTTGACTGCGATGAAGCGGAAGGTTGCTGACACACCCGGCCGCTTTGCCACGGCGGTGTGCAGGAAATTTCCGTGGAGAAGTCTATTTTCAAAATAGGCGAAGAAGGAGGGAAACCAAATGGCAAAAGAAAAAATTCGCATTCGTTTAAAAGCTTACGATCATCGAATTTTAGACCAATCGGCGGAGAAAATTGTGGAAACCGCAAAACGTTCCGGGGCAAAAGTGTCGGGGCCGATCCCGTTGCCGACGGAAAGAACGGTGTATACGATCTTGCGTGCCGTTCATAAGTACAAAGACTCCCGTGAACAATTCGAAATGCGGACGCATAAACGTTTGATCGACATCATCAACCCGACTCCGCAAACGGTTGATTCGTTAATGCGTCTCGATTTGCCGTCGGGCGTTGATATTGAAATTAAACTTTGATCGACTGGGAGGTGTGACACATGACGAAAGGAATCTTAGGAAGAAAGATCGGTATGACGCAAATATTTGCGGAAAATGGCGATTTGATTCCGGTAACCGTCATCCATGCGACGCCGAACGTCGTCCTGCAAAAGAAAACGATCGAAAACGACGGTTACGAAGCGATCCAATTAGGTTTTGAAGATATTAGCGAAAAACGCGCCAATAAACCGCAAATTGGCCATGCTGCCAAAGCTAACACGGCACCTAAGCGCTTCATTCGTGAAATCCGCGGCGCCAACATCGATGAATATGAAGTTGGCCAAGAAGTGAAAGTTGACATTTTCAGCGAAGGCGAAATTGTCGATGTCACGGGCATTTCGAAAGGGAAAGGTTTCCAAGGGGCGATCAAACGCCACGGTCAATCACGCGGACCAATGGCTCACGGTTCCCGTTATCATCGCCGTCCGGGTTCGATGGGGTCCATCGCGCCAAACCGCGTTTTCAAAACGAAAAACTTGCCGGGCCGCATGGGCGGTGAGCGCGTGACGATCCAAAACTTGAAAATCGTGAAAGTGGATCCGGAGCGCAACTTGCTGCTCATTAAAGGCAATGTGCCGGGTCCGAGAAAAGGCTTAGTCATCGTCAAAAGCGCCGTGAAAGCGGCGAAGAAGGCGAAATAACATCCGGCCAAGAAAGGAGGAACTACGTAATGCCAAAAGTAGCATTATACAACCAAAACGGTCAGACGGTCGGCGAAATCGAGTTGAACGACGCCGTTTTTGGGATTGAACCGAATAAGCATGTGTTGTTCGAAGCAGTGATTATGCAACGCGCCTCGATGCGTCAAGGAACGCATAAAACGAAAAACCGCGCTGAAGTGAGCGGCGGCGGCCGCAAGCCATGGCGCCAAAAAGGGACAGGACGCGCCCGTCAAGGTTCGATTCGCGCTCCGCAATGGCGCGGCGGCGGTACGGTCTTTGGTCCAGTTCCGCGCAGCTACAGCTACAAACTTCCGAAAAAAGTTCGCCGTTTAGCGATCAAATCGGCATTGTCTTCGAAAGTGCTCGAAAACGACATCGTTGTATTGGATCAATTGTCGCTTGAAGCACCGAAGACGAAGGAAATGGTCAAAATTTTAAACAATCTCTCAGTGGATCGGAAAGCACTCATTGTGACCGACGAGCTGAATGAGAATGTATATCTGTCGGCGCGCAACATTCCGGGCGTCAAAGTGGTGGCAGCCAACGGCATCAATGTGCTCGATGTGCTCAACCATGACAAACTCGTCATTACGAAGGCGGCCGTGGAGAAAGTAGAGGAGGTGCTTGCATAATGAAAGACCCTCGCGACATTATTAAGCGCCCCATCATCACGGAAAATACAATGAATTTGATCGGGCAAAAAAAATATACGTTTGAGGTCGACGTCAAAGCGAACAAGACGGAAGTGAAAGACGCCGTCGAGAAAATTTTTGGCGTTAAAGTAGCCAAAGTGAACATCATGAACTATAAAGGGAAATTTAAACGCGTCGGCCGCTACAGCGGCTATACGAACCGCCGCCGCAAAGCGATCGTCACGCTGACGCCGGACAGCAAAGAGATCGAACTGTTTGAAGTGTAACATAAACGATGAAGGAGGGACATTCCGATGGCGATCAAAAAGTACAAACCGACATCGAACGGCCGTCGCGGCATGACGGTGCTTGATTTCTCGGAAATTACGACGGATCAGCCGGAAAAATCGCTGCTTGCTCCGTTAAAGAAGAAGGCGGGCCGCAACAATCAAGGGAAAATTACGGTGCGCCATCAAGGCGGCGGCCATAAACGCCAATATCGGATTATCGACTTTAAACGCGACAAAGACGGAATTCCAGGACGCGTTGCTACGATTGAATACGATCCGAACCGTTCTGCCAATATCGCGCTCATCAACTATGCAGACGGTGAAAAACGCTACATTATCGCGCCGAAAAACTTGAAAGTCGGCATGGAAATCATGTCCGGTCCGGATGCGGACATTAAAATCGGCAATGCGCTTCCGCTTGAGAACATCCCAGTCGGTACGCTCGTCCACAACATTGAGCTGAAACCGGGCCGCGGCGGACAATTGGTGCGTGCAGCTGGTACGTCGGCGCAAGTGCTCGGGAAAGAAGGAAAATACGTCATCGTTCGTTTGGCTTCCGGCGAAGTGCGCATGATTTTAGGCAAATGCCGTGCAACGGTTGGTGAAGTCGGCAACGAGCAACACGAACTTGTCAACATCGGGAAAGCAGGACGCGCCCGCTGGTTGGGGATTCGCCCGACAGTTCGCGGTTCGGTTATGAACCCGGTTGACCATCCGCACGGCGGTGGTGAAGGGAAAGCGCCAATCGGACGCAAATCGCCGATGACACCATGGGGCAAACCGACGCTTGGATACAAAACACGCAAAAAGAAAAACAAATCGGATAAATTCATCATCCGTCGCCGCAAGAAATAATGAACGAGCGCAATTCAGAAGGGAGGTTCACTTATGGGTCGCAGCTTGAAAAAAGGTCCGTTTTGCGATGAGCATTTGATGAAAAAAATCGAAAAACTGAATGCAACAGGGCAAAAACAAGTGATCAAAACGTGGTCTCGCCGTTCGACGATCTTCCCGCAGTTTGTCGGGCATACGATCGCGGTGTACGATGGCCGCAAACATGTTCCGGTCTACATCACGGAAGACATGGTCGGGCACAAACTCGGCGAATTTGCGCCGACGCGCACGTTCCGCGGCCATGCTGGCGATGACAAGAAAACGAAACGGTAATGAGAGGAGGTTCTAGATATGCAAGCTAAAGCTGTTGCAAGAACCGTTCGCATCGCTCCTCGCAAAGCGCGCTTAGTCATTGACTTGATTCGCGGGAAAGAAGTGGGCGAAGCGTTCGCTATTTTGCGCCATACACCAAAAGCAGCTTCCCCGATCATTGAGAAAGTGTTGAAATCAGCAGTTGCCAACGCTGAACACAACTATGACATGGACGTCAACAACTTGGTCATTACTCAAGCGTATGTCGACGAAGGCCCGACGCTGAAACGGTTCCGTCCGCGCGCCATGGGACGGGCAAGCGCCATTAACAAACGCACAAGCCATATTACGATCGTCGTTTCAGAAAAGAAGGAGGGATAATCCGTGGGTCAAAAGGTCAACCCGATCGGTCTGCGCATCGGCATCATTCGTGACTGGGAATCGAGATGGTATGCGGAAAAAGACTATGCAGATCTGTTGCACGAAGACTTGAAAATCCGTGAATACATTAGCAAACGCCTGCAAGACGCGGCCGTCTCCCGCGTGGAGATTGAACGGGCAGCCAACCGCGTCAACGTAACGATCCATACCGCCAAACCGGGCATGGTCATCGGGAAAGGCGGTTCGGAAGTGGAAGCGCTCCGTAAAGCGCTCGCGCAATTGACCGGTAAACGCGTCCATATCAACATTGTAGAAATCAAAAAACCAGACTTGGATGCACGTCTTGTTGCTGAAAATATCGCTCGTCAGCTTGAAAACCGCGTATCGTTCCGCCGGGCGCAAAAACAAGCGATCCAACGTGCGATGCGCGCTGGGGCGAAAGGGATCAAAACGATGGTATCCGGCCGTTTGGGCGGGGCTGACATCGCTCGTTCGGAGCATTACAGCGAAGGGACGGTTCCACTCCATACGCTGCGCGCTGACATTGACTATGGAACGGCAGAAGCCGATACGACGTACGGAAAAATCGGCGTGAAAGTATGGATTTATCGTGGAGAAGTCCTTCCGACCAAGAAAAAAGCTGAGGAAGGAGGAAAATAATCATGTTAATGCCAAAACGCGTCAAATATCGCCGTGAACATCGCGGACGGATGAAAGGCCGGGCGAAAGGCGGCACGGAAGTTCATTTCGGTGAATTTGGGTTGCAAGCATTAGAATCAGCTTGGATTACGAACCGTCAAATCGAAGCAGCCCGTCGGGCGATGACCCGTTACATGAGACGGGGCGGGAAAGTATGGATCCGCATTTTCCCTTCCAAACCGTATACGGCAAAACCGCTTGAAGTGCGGATGGGTTCTGGTAAAGGGGCGCCGGAAGGCTGGGTCGCCGTTGTCAAACCAGGCAAAGTGATGTTTGAAGTGGGCGGTGTTTCTGAGGAAGTGGCACGTGAAGCATTGCGTCTCGCTTCTCACAAACTTCCGATCAAATGCAAATTTGTAAAACGTGAAGAAACTGGTGGTGAAGCGTAATGAAAGCGAAAGAAATCCGTGAGTTGACCACTGCCGAGATCGAACAAAAAATTAAAGCATTGAAGGAAGAATTGTTCAACCTTCGCTTCCAACTGGCCACAGGTCAATTGGAAAACACGGCGCGCATCCGCCAAGTGCGCAAAGACATCGCCCGCATGAAAACGATTATTCGCGAACGTGAGCTCGCTGCCAATAAATAATGTGTTTGAGAGGAGGTTTGTGGAATGAGCCAACGCAATCAACGCAAAGTGTATGTCGGGCGGGTTGTATCGGACAAAATGGACAAAACGATCACCGTGTTGGTCGAAACGTACAAAAAACATCCGCTGTACGGCAAACGCGTGAAATATTCGAAAAAATATAAAGCGCATGATGAACATAACATCGCTAAAGTCGGCGATATCGTGAAAATTATGGAAACTCGCCCGCTGTCGGCCACAAAACGCTTCCGCTTAGTGGAAGTCATCGAAAAATCGGTTGTTCTGTAATCGTTCTTCACTTAGTTCGGAGAGATAATTCCGAAAGGAGGTTTCGTCGATGATTCAACAAGAATCTCGCTTGAAAGTAGCTGATAACTCTGGTGCACGCGAAGTGCTTGTCATTAAAGTGCTCGGAGGCTCGGGTCGCCGCTATGCGAACATCGGCGACGTCGTTGTGGCGACGGTCAAAGATGCGACACCAGGTGGCGTTGTTAAAAAAGGTCAAGTCGTGAAAGCAGTTGTTGTTCGTACGAAACGCGGGGTGCGCCGTCCGGACGGTTCGTACATCCGCTTTGACGAAAACGCCTGCGTCATCATCCGTGATGACAAAAGCCCGCGCGGCACGCGGATTTTCGGACCGGTTGCCCGTGAATTGCGCGATAAAGACTTCATGAAAATCATTTCTTTAGCTCCGGAAGTTATTTAATGAAACGGAACAGCGTTTCAAGGAGGTGCGAATGCGATGCATGTAAAAAAAGGCGATAAAGTGCAAGTAATCTCCGGCAAAGACAAAGGCAAGCAAGGCGTCATTCTGGCGGCGTTTCCGAAGAAAAACCGCGTCATCGTCGAGGGCGTCAATATTGTGAAAAAGCATGCGAAACCGTCGCAAGCGAACCCGCAAGGCGGCATCATTGAGAAGGAAGCGCCGATCCACGTTTCGAAAGTCATGCCGCTCGACCCGAAAACGGGTGAACCGACGCGCATCGGCTACAAAATTGTCGATGGCAAAAAAGTGCGCTATGCGAAAAAATCCGGCGAGATTTTGGATAAATAACCGTGACGCAGGAAGGGAGGTACTTTTATGAACCGCCTGAAAGAGAAGTATGTAAACGAAGTCGTACCTGCTCTCATGAGCAAGTTCAACTATAAATCGATCATGCAAGTGCCAAAAATCGAAAAAATCGTCATCAACATGGGTGTCGGCGATGCGGTGCAAAACCCAAAAGCATTAGACAGCGCCGTTGAAGAGCTGACGCTGATCGCCGGTCAGCGTCCGGTGGTAACGCGTGCGAAAAAATCGATCGCCGGCTTCCGTCTTCGCCAAGGGATGCCGATCGGTGCGAAAGTGACGCTGCGCGGCGAACGGATGTATGAGTTTCTCGATAAGTTGATTTCGGTCTCGCTTCCGCGCGTGCGCGACTTCCGCGGCGTATCGAAAAAGTCGTTTGACGGCCGCGGCAACTATACGCTCGGCATTAAAGAACAGCTCATTTTCCCTGAGATTGACTACGATAAAGTGAACAAAGTGCGCGGCATGGACATCGTGATCGTCACAACGGCCAACACGGATGAAGAAGCTCGTGAACTGCTGGCGTTGCTCGGCATGCCATTCCAAAAATAATGATCCCATAACGCAAGGGAGGCGAAATCGTGGCTAAAAAATCGATGATCGCGAAACAAAAACGGACGCCGAAGTTTAAAGTGAGAGCGTACACCCGTTGCGAGCGCTGCGGCCGCCCGCACTCGGTCTATCGCAAATTCAAATTGTGCCGTATTTGTTTCCGTGAGCTCGCATACAAAGGTCAACTTCCAGGCATCAAAAAAGCCAGCTGGTAATCAACCCATTGATTGGGAAGGAGGTAAAACATAATGGTGATGACAGATCCAATTGCTGATATGCTGACTCGCATCCGCAATGCGAATATGGTGCGTCACGAAAAGCTCGAAGTCCCGGCTTCGAAAATCAAGCGGGAAATCGCGGAAATTTTAAAGCGCGAAGGGTTTATTCGTGATTATGAATATATCGAAGACAACAAACAAGGCATTCTCCGCATCTTCTTGAAATACGGTCCGAACAATGAACGTGTCATTACCGGGCTGAAACGCATCAGCAAACCGGGGTTGCGCGTTTACGTCAAAGCCCATGAAGTGCCGCGCGTCCTAAACGGCTTAGGGATCGCGATTCTTTCGACATCGCAGGGCATCTTAACAGACAAAGAAGCACGGCAAAAAGGCACGGGCGGCGAAGTAATCGCCTACGTTTGGTAATCTATCTGCTCAAGAATGGAGGTGTTTTTGACATGTCACGTGTCGGCAAAAAACCAATTGAAATTCCTGCCGGTGTCACCGTTACGGTCAACGGCAACACGGTTACGGTCAAAGGGCCGAAAGGGGAGCTGACCCGCACGTTCCATCCAGATATGACGATCACGGTTGAGGGCAATGTCATCACGGTTAC
This sequence comes from Geobacillus sp. Y412MC52, assembly GCF_000174795.2. Taxonomy (NCBI): domain Bacteria; kingdom Bacillati; phylum Bacillota; class Bacilli; order Caryophanales; family Anoxybacillaceae; genus Geobacillus; species Geobacillus sp. Y412MC52. Next base: position 137,152 of record NC_014915.1, read on the forward strand.
GCGTCCAAGCGATGAAAAACATCATCGCGCGCTCCATGGCACGACGCGCAGCTTGCTCGCCAACATGGTCGAAGGCGTTTCGAAAGGTTATGAAAAAGCGCTCGAACTCGTTGGTGTCGGGTACCGGGCGTCGAAACAAGGGAAAAAGCTTGTATTGAGCGTCGGTTATTCTCATCCGGTAGAAATTGAGCCGGAAGAAGGCCTTGAAATTGAAGTGCCATCCCAAACGAAAATCATCGTCAAAGGGGCAGACAAACAGCGCGTCGGCGAACTGGCCGCCAACATTCGCGCGGTTCGTCCGCCAGAGCCGTATAAAGGCAAAGGCATCCGCTACGAAGGTGAACTTGTGCGCCTGAAAGAAGGCAAAACTGGTAAATAACGCGGCATAGCGAAGCGAAAGGAGTGACATTCGATGATCACGAAAGTGGACCGAAACGCGGTTCGGAAGAAAAGACACGCGCGCATCCGCAAAAAAATCTTCGGCACGGCTGAACGTCCGCGGTTGAGCGTGTTCCGTTCAAATAAACATATTTACGCGCAAATTATCGATGATACAAAATCGTCAACGATCGTCAGCGCCTCGACGTTGGACAAAGAGTTTGGCTTGGATTCGACGAACAACATTGAGGCAGCGAAAAAAGTCGGCGAACTTGTCGCCAAACGTGCATTGGAAAAAGGCATTAAAAAAGTCGTGTTCGACCGTGGCGGGTATTTATATCACGGACGGGTAAAAGCATTGGCAGACACCGCCCGCGAAGCCGGCTTGGAATTCTAATTACAAAGGAGGGACAACGATGCGTCGTATCGATCCAAACAAACTTGAATTGGAAGAGCGTGTAGTCGCGGTCAACCGTGTAGCAAAAGTCGTGAAAGGCGGACGTCGCCTGCGCTTTTCAGCTCTCGTCGTCGTCGGCGATAAAAACGGCCATGTCGGATTTGGCACCGGAAAAGCACAAGAGGTTCCAGAAGCGATCCGCAAAGCGATTGAAGATGCGAAGAAAAACTTAATTGAAGTGCCGATCGTCGGCACAACGATTCCGCATGAAGTCATCGGCCATTTCGGTGCCGGGGAAATCATTTTGAAACCCGCTTCCGAAGGTACCGGGGTCATCGCTGGGGGTCCGGCGCGTGCTGTATTAGAGCTGGCGGGCATCAGCGACATCTTGTCGAAATCGATCGGTTCAAACACGCCAATCAACATGGTGCGCGCAACGTTTGATGGGCTGAAACAATTAAAACGCGCCGAAGACGTAGCGAGATTGCGCGGCAAAACAGTCGAGGAACTGTTAGGATAAGGAGGGAACGATCATGGCAAAAAAACTGGCGATTACCCTCACGCGCAGCGTGATTGGCCGTCCGGAAGACCAACGCGTTACCGTCAGAACGCTCGGCCTGCGAAAAATGCATCAAACGGTCATCCACAATGACAATCCTGCGATCCGCGGGATGATCAACAAAGTGGCCCACCTTGTCAAAGTCAAAGAAATTGAAGAATAATGAATCATAAGGAGGTGCTTTGCCATGAAACTTCATGAATTGCAACCAGCGCCGGGATCCCGAAAGAAAGCTGTGCGCGTCGGCCGCGGGATCGGTTCGGGCAACGGCAAAACGTCCGGCCGCGGTCAAAAAGGTCAAAATGCCCGCTCGGGTGGAGGAGTTCGTCTTGGGTTTGAAGGCGGTCAAACCCCGCTGTTCCGCCGCTTGCCGAAACGAGGATTTACGAACATCAATCGGAAAGAGTATGCTGTTGTGAATCTGGAAAAACTGAATCGTTTTGAAGACGGAACGGAAGTGACGCCGGAATTGCTTCTTGAGACGGGCGTCATCAGCAAGTTGAAATCGGGCGTGAAAATTTTGGGCAAAGGCCAAATCGAGAAAAAGCTGACGGTCAAAGCGCATAAGTTCTCGGCATCGGCGAAAGAGGCCATTGAGGCGGCTGGCGGTAAAACTGAGGTGATTTAATGTTTCGGACAATCTCCAACTTTATGCGCGTCAGTGATATTCGAAACAAAATTATTTTCACTCTTCTTATGTTGATCGTGTTCCGCATTGGAACGTTCATCCCTGTTCCGGGCGTGAACGCGGATGTGTTAAAACTGCAAGATGAATTGAATGCATTCGGCGTCCTGAACATTTTCGGCGGCGGGGCGCTGCGAAACTTTTCGATTTTTGCCATGGGGGTTATGCCCTATATCACGGCATCGATTATCGTCCAGCTGCTGCAAATGGACGTTGTTCCAAAATTTACGGAGTGGTCGAAGCAAGGCGAGGTTGGCCGGCGTAAATTAGCTCAGTTTACCCGCTATTTCACGGTCGTGCTCGGGTTTATCCAAGCCATCGGCATGTCGTACGGCTTTAACAACTTGGCTGGCGGGATGCTCATTCGAAATCCGGGCATCGGCACGTATTTGCTGATCGCGGTTGTCTTGACCGCCGGCACCGCATTTTTAATGTGGCTCGGCGAACAGATCACCGCGAAAGGCGTGGGCAATGGCATTTCGATCATTATTTTCGCCGGGATTGTCTCAGGCATTCCGACGGTCTTGAACCAAATTTACGCTCAACAGTTTGAAAATGTCGGGGAAGATGTGTTTTTGCGCATCGTCCGGCTCCTGCTTGTGGCGTTGGCGGTCGTTGCCGTCATCGTTGGTGTCATTTACATCCAGCAGGCGTTCCGGAAAATTCCGATTCAATACGCGAAGCGGCTTGAGGGCCGAAGCCCGGTGGGCGGCCACTCGACTCATTTGCCGCTCAAAGTGAACCCAGCGGGAGTTATTCCGGTCATTTTCGCTGTATCGTTTTTGATTGCACCACCGACCATTGCATCGTTTTTTGGCACGAATGATGTAACATTGTGGATTCGCCGAACGTTTGATTATACGCACCCGGTTGGGATGATCATTTACGTCGTGCTCATCATCGCGTTTACGTACTTTTATGCGTTTGTTCAAGTCAATCCGGAGCAGATGGCGGACAACTTGAAAAAACAAGGCGGCTACATCCCAGGTATTCGCCCTGGGAAAAACACACAAGAGTACGTGACGAGAATTTTATACCGGCTGACGCTGGTCGGATCAATCTTTTTGGCGGTTGTCGCTGTGCTGCCGGTGTTCTTTGTGAACTTTGCCAACTTGCCGTCTTCCGCACGAATCGGCGGTACGAGCTTGCTTATTGTCGTCGGCGTGGCGCTTGAGACGATGAAACAGCTTGAGAGCCAGCTGGTGAAACGCCATTACCGTGGATTCATCAAATAAAGAAGGCAAGAACGGACGTCCCTTGCCGATAGGGGGAGTTAGGATGAATTTAGTGCTGATGGGGCTGCCGGGTGCCGGCAAAGGCACGCAGGCCGGGAAAATTGTCGAGGCTTACGGAATTCCGCATATTTCAACGGGAGATATGTTTCGAGCGGCGATCAAAGAAGGGACGCCGTTAGGGTCGCAGGCAAAGCAGTATATGGACCGCGGTGATCTTGTGCCGGATGAGGTGACGATCGGCATCGTCCGCGAACGGCTGAGCAAAGAGGATTGCCAAAATGGTTTTTTGCTCGATGGATTCCCGCGCACGGTCGCCCAAGCAGAAGCGCTTGAAACGTTGCTTTCGGAAATCGGGCGCAAGCTTGACTATGTCATCCATATCGACGTTCGCCAAGAGGTCTTAATGGAGCGCCTGACCGGCAGACGTATTTGCCGCAACTGCGGAGCAACGTACCATCTCGTTTTTCATCCGCCGGCGAAACCGGGCGTATGCGATAAATGCGGTGGCGATCTGTACCAGCGCCCCGATGATAATGAAGCAACGGTGGCCAATCGGCTTGAGGTGAATATGAAACAAATGAAGCCGCTCCTCGATTTTTACGAGCAAAAAGGCTATTTGCGCCACATTAACGGCGAACAGGAAATGGAAAAGGTGTTTGCTGATATTTGTGAAGTGCTCGGGGGACTTGCTCGATGATTCGTTGCAAAACCGCGCAGGAAATTGCTTTGATGCGCGAGGCGGGAAAAATCGTTTTCCTTACATTGAAAGAATTGCAAAAGCACATTCGTCCCGGGATCACAACAAAGGAACTGGACGCCATCGCGGAGGAAGTGATTCGTTCCCATGGCGCCATTCCGTCGTTTAAAGGGTATCAAGGGTTTCCAGGGAGCATTTGCGCCTCGGTGAATGAAGAGCTTGTGCACGGGATTCCCAGCGGCCGCGCATTGCGGGAAGGCGATATTATTACGATCGATGTCGGCGCGCAGTATGAAGGCTATCACGCCGACTCGGCCTGGACGTATCCGGTCGGGGAGATTGACGCCGAGACGAAACGGTTGCTTGACGTGACAGAGCAATCGCTGTACGTCGGGCTCGCCGAGGCAAAACCGGGCGCTCGTTTAACGAACATCTCCCATGCGATTCAAACGTATGTCGAAGCGCATCACTTTTCCGTTGTTCGCGAGTATGTCGGGCATGGAATTGGTCAACACTTACATGAAGACCCACAAATCCCACATTATGGGCCACCGAACAAAGGCCCGATTTTGCGGCCAGGGATGGCGCTGTGCATCGAACCGATGGTCAATGCCGGCAGCCGTTACGTGAAAACGTTGGCCGACGATTGGACCGTCGTCACGGCCGATGGAAAACGGTGCGCCCATTTCGAACATACGATTGTCATTACAGAAGATGGCTGCGAAATTTTAACACATTGTGGAAATGAGTCTCCCACTTCATAAGTGGGAAGGGGTAAACGTCTTCTCGATCATCATGGATATCACGTTCGGTTTTGCGTAACACAATGTTACTCATTCGAAGGAGGGAGAGCCGCTCGATGGCGAAAGATGATGTAATTGAAGTGGAAGGCACCGTCATCGAAACATTGCCAAATGCGATGTTTCGTGTAGAATTAGAAAATGGGCACACGGTGTTGGCTCATGTATCCGGCAAGATCCGCATGCATTTCATTCGCATTTTGCCTGGCGACCGGGTGACGGTGGAGCTGTCGCCGTATGATTTGACGCGTGGACGGATCACGTATCGATATAAATAAAGGAATGCACTCCGTTCAATTAGGGAGGTAAACAACATGAAAGTAAGACCATCTGTCAAACCGATTTGCGAAAAGTGCAAAGTTATTCGCAGACGCGGCAAAGTTATGGTGATTTGCGAAAATCCGAAGCATAAACAACGCCAAGGGTAATTTTCAAGGAGGTGTATCATATGGCACGCATTGCAGGTGTCGATATTCCGCGTGATAAACGGGTAGTCATTTCGTTAACATACATTTATGGGATCGGCAAACCGACAGCACAAAAAATCTTAAAAGAAGCCGGCGTATCGGAAGACACACGCGTTCGCGACTTAACGGAAGAAGAGCTTGGCCGCATTCGTGAAATCGTCGGCTGCTTAAAAGTGGAAGGCGATTTGCGGCGTGAAGTATCGTTAAATATTAAACGGTTGATGGAGATCGGCTGCTATCGTGGTCTTCGCCATCGCCGCGGATTGCCGGTTCGCGGCCAAAACACGAAAAACAATGCCCGCACGCGCAAAGGTCCGCGCCGCACGGTAGCGAACAAGAAAAAATAATCACGCAAAGGAGGTCATTTGACGAATGGCACGCAGAACAAACACTCGTAAACGCCGGGTAAGAAAAAATATTGATACAGGCATCGCCCATATCCGTTCAACGTTCAACAACACGATCGTGACGATTACGGATGTTCATGGCAACGCCATTGCTTGGGCGAGCGCTGGTTCGTTGGGGTTTAAAGGTTCGCGCAAATCAACGCCGTTTGCGGCGCAAATGGCGGCTGAAGCAGCAGCGAAAGCGTCGATGGAGCATGGCATGAAAACGGTCGAAGTGAACGTCAAAGGTCCGGGGGCTGGCCGCGAGGCAGCGATCCGTGCATTGCAAGCAGCCGGGTTGGAAATTACGGCGATCAAAGACGTCACTCCAATCCCGCACAATGGATGCCGTCCGCCAAAACGTCGCCGCGTGTAACGCCCCTGTATAGAATTTGCACCATTGTCAATAATGGGATATGATAAAGACCATGGCAGGCAAGCGTAAAGAGAGATTCATGGGGGAATGTTGTTAGGCGTGTACCGTTTGATCGGGGTCTCGACGTTTTGAAGGAGGGTATAATAATCGATGATTGAAATTGAAAAGCCGAAAATTGAAACGGTCGAACTGAGCGAAGATGCCAAATATGGCAAATTCGTCGTCGAACCGCTTGAGCGTGGATATGGTACAACCTTAGGGAACTCCTTGCGTCGTATCCTATTGTCTTCACTCCCTGGTGCAGCTGTAACATCGGTGCAAATCGACGGCGTCTTGCATGAGTTTTCAACGATTGACGGCGTCGTTGAAGATGTGACAGCCATCATTTTGAATATCAAAAAACTAGCGTTGAAAATTTATTCAGACGAAGAGAAAACGTTGGAGATTGATGTGCAGGGTGAAGGAGTTGTCACGGCTGCCGATATCACTCACGACAGCGATGTAGAAATTTTAAACCCGGACCTTCATATCGCGACGCTGGCGGAAGGCGGCCGCCTGCGCATGCGCATGACCGCCAAGCGCGGGCGCGGATATGTTCCTGCTGAGGCGAATAAGCGCGAGGACCAGCCCATCGGCGTCATTCCGATCGATTCCATTTATACGCCGGTCTCCCGAGTTTCTTATCAAGTCGAGAATACAAGGGTCGGCCAAGTGACGGACTATGACAAATTGACCATTGATGTGTGGACGGATGGAAGCATCGGGCCGAAAGAGGCCATTTCCCTTGGAGCGAAAATTTTAACGGAGCACTTAAACATTTTTGTCGGCTTGACGGATGAAGCGCAAAATGCGGAGATCATGGTCGAGAAAGAGGACGATCAAAAAGAAAAAGTGCTCGAAATGACGATCGAGGAACTCGATCTTTCGGTTCGTTCCTACAATTGCTTGAAGCGGGCCGGCATCAACACTGTTCAAGAACTGACGCAAAAAACGGAAGAAGATATGATGAAAGTGCGCAACCTCGGCCGCAAGTCGCTTGAGGAAGTGAAAGCGAAGCTGGCTGAGCTCGGCCTCAGCCTGCGCAAAGACGACTAAGTGCCGGCCTCCGCCGGCAAGCCGGAAACACACTTTCACCATATCGCTTTGATGATGACCACCATGAGGAACACATCACTTTAAAAGGGAGGGACATTTGATGTCGTACAGAAAATTAGGACGCACGACTTCGCAACGAAAAGCACTGCTTCGCGACTTGGCAACAGACTTAATCATCAACGAACGCATTGAAACGACGGAAGCGCGGGCGAAAGAACTGCGCTCGGTCATGGAAAAAATGATTACGCTCGGCAAACGCGGCGATTTGCATGCCCGCCGCCAAGCAGCGGCATTCATCCGCAAGGAGGTCGCCAACAGCGAAACCGGCCAGGATGCGTTGCAAAAGCTGTTCAGCGACATTGCGCCGCGCTACCAAGATCGCCAAGGCGGCTATACGCGCATTATGAAACTTGGTCCTCGCCGCGGTGACGGGGCGCCGATGGTCATTATTGAACTCGTGTAACGGTTTCATTTCAACAAGGGCGAGACAGTTTCGTTTGAACTGGATCTATGCCCTTTTTTTGTTTACCATCATTTAGCAGGCTGCGTTTGCAACGCGGCGAAGCAAGGGGAAACGATCATGGCCGAACCAATCTTGTCGATCGAGGGAGTGTCCTTTCGCTATCCAAATCAATCCGACTATGCGGTGCAAAACGTCAGCTTCACGGCCGAGCGCGGGGAGTGGTTAGCGATCGTCGGCCATAACGGATCCGGCAAATCGACCATCGCTCGGATGCTGATCGGCTTGCTTCGGCCGGAGCGGGGCGCCATTCGCTTGTTTGGACGCCTTTTGAACGACGCAACCGTTTGGGAGGTGCGCCGCCGCGTCGGCCTTGTGTTCCAGAACCCGGACAACCAGTTTGTCGGTGCGACCGTGGAAGACGACATCGCTTTTGCCCTTGAAAACAACGGCATTCCGCGCTTGGAAATGGTCGAGCGCATTCGCGAGGCCATTCGCCAAGTCCATATGGAGCCGTTTCTCCATTATGAGCCGCACCGGTTGTCTGGGGGGCAAAAACAGCGCGTCGCCATCGCTGGCATTTTGGCGCTCCGCCCCGATATGATCATTTTGGACGAAGCGACATCGATGCTTGACCCGCGTGGAAGGGAAGAAGTGCTTGAGACGGTGCGCCGCCTGAACCGCCAGCAGCGCATTACCGTCTTGTCAATTACCCATGATTTGGAAGAGGCAGCGAAGGCGGACCGCCTCATTGTGATGAACAAAGGCGAAGTGATGGCAGAAGGGACGCCGGAGCAAATCTTTCGGCTCGGAAGCAAACTCGAGCGCATCGGTCTTGATTTGCCGTTTGCCGTGAAAATGGGCAGCCGCTTGCGGGAACAAGGCATTCCGCTTCGGGCCGGGTATTTCACGACAGAGGAGTTGGTCGAGGAGCTATGGACATTGTATTCGAAAAAGTAGAGCATGTGTACAACGCCCGTTCACCGCTTGCCCGCCGGGCGCTTTATGATGTCAATGTCGCGATCCGAAGCGGGGTGTACGTCGCGATTGTCGGGCATACGGGCTCAGGAAAATCGACCCTCCTTCAGCATTTAAACGGGTTGCTGCAGCCGACAAGCGGCGCCGTGAAAATCGGACAAGAGACGATCACGAGCAATAAACGGCCAAAGCAGCTCAAACCGTTGCGCAAAAAGGTCGGGGTCGTCTTCCAGTTCCCGGAGCACCAGTTGTTTGAAGAAACGGTGGAGAAAGATATTTGTTTTGGCCCGCTCAATTTTGGCGTGCCGGAAGACGAGGCGAAGCGGAAGGCGCGGGAGCTCATTCAGCTTGTCGGGTTGAGCGAGGACGTATTGACGAAATCGCCGTTTGATTTGAGCGGAGGGCAAATGCGGCGCGTCGCCATCGCCGGCGTGCTCGCGCTTGAGCCGGAAGTGCTTGTGCTCGATGAACCGACCGCCGGCCTTGATCCGCGCGGGCGCAAAGAGATGATGGAGATGTTTTATCGCCTCCATCGTGAGAAGCAGTTGACAACCGTTCTCGTCACCCACAGCATGGAAGATGCAGCTCGGTACGCTGATGAGATCATCGTCATGCATGAAGGAACGGTATGGGGCCACGGAACGCCGGAAGAGATGTTTCGCGACGCTGACAAACTGGCTGCCATCGGTTTGAGTGTGCCGGAAACGGTCAAATTGAAGCAGCAGCTCGAAAAGCGGTTGGGTGTTGTCATTCCGTCGCCATGCTTGACGTTGGAACAGACAGCGGAAGCCATCCAGCAATTGTTCTCCAAGGTGAGCGTCCATGACTAATCATTTGATTATCGGGCAATATGTGCCTGGTCATTCCGTCATTCATCGCTTAGATCCGCGCGCCAAACTATTGATCGTGTTTGCTTACGTCCTGATCGTCTTTTTGGCGAACAATGCGGCCACGTATGCACTGCTGTCGCTGTTTGCGTTTGCCTTTGCAGCGCTGTCTCGCATCCCGTTTTCGTTCATTGCCCGCGGCTTGAAACCGATTTTATGGGTCATTTTGTTTACGCTGCTGCTACATCTGTTCATGACGAAAGAAGGAGATGTCATCTACCAAATCGGTGCGCTCTCTGTATATGAAGGCGGCATCAAGCAAGGGGTCTTTATTTCCCTAAGGTTTTTGCTCCTTGTATTGATGACGACGATGCTGACGTTGACGACGACGCCGATTGAAGTGACCGACGGCGTCGAAAGCTTGCTTGGGCCGCTCAAAAAGATGCGCGTTCCTGTCCATGAGCTCGCCTTGATGATGGCCATTTCGCTTCGCTTCATTCCAACATTGATGGAAGAGACGGAAAAAATTATGAAAGCGCAGGCGGCCCGCGGCGTTGATTTTTCTGGCGGCCGTTTTTCCGAACGGATGAAAGCCATTGTCTCACTGCTTGTGCCTCTGTTTATCAGCTCGTTCAAACGAGCCGATGAGCTGGCGACAGCCATGGAGGCGCGCGGCTACCGCGGCGGGGAAGGGCGGACGAAATTCCGCCAGCTCGCTTGGAAGCCGGTGGACACCGTGTTTTTAGCGGCCGTGGCGCTGCTGGCCGTATTGCTCTTTCTACTACGTTCGTAGCGGAGGAAGGCCATGACAAAACGGATCAAATGCATCATCGCCTATGATGGCACCCATTTTTCCGGTTACCAAATTCAGCCGGGAAAGCGGACGGTGCAAGGCGAGCTCGAGGAAGTGCTTCGGCGGATGCATAAAGGGAAGGGAGTGCGTGTGGCGGCTTCCGGAAGGACGGATGCCGGCGTTCATGCCTATGGCCAAGTGATCCACTTTGATACGTCGCTTTCCCTTTCCTCGGAGCAGTGGAAAAAGGCGTTGAACGCCCAGCTGCCGGATGATATCGTCGTTCGCTTTGTACAGGAGGCCGATGCAGACTTCCACGCCCGTTTTTCGGCGAAAGCGAAAGAATACCGCTATAAAGTATGGACGGCTGCCGAGCGAGACGTGTTTCGCCGCCATTATTGCGCATGGCATCCATATCCGCTTCATATGGATGCGATGAACGAGGCGCTTCGTTTGTTTTGTGGGACGCATGATTTCACGAGTTTTTGCTCCGCTAAAACGACGATCGAAGACCGGGTGCGCACCATTTACCGGGCTAAAGTGAAGGTTGACGGCCCGATGCTCGAGTTTCGTTTTGTCGGCAGCGGCTTTTTATACAACATGGTGCGCATCATGGTTGGCACGGTGTTGGAGATCGGCCAAGGGAAGCGTTCTCCCGCCGACATTTCGACACTGCTTGCGGCGAAAGATCGGCGCCTCGCTGGTCCAACCGCGCCGGCTGAAGGGCTGTATTTATGGCGTGTATACTACGGGGATGAATGGTTAGACCGTGAATTGGCGGATGGCTGATGTTTTCACCCTTATTTTCTAAGACAACGAGTCCTTGTGTAACATTTTCTTGACATTGGCGCGCCGGCAAGCTATTATATCATATGGCATGTATTTTCCACGATTAGCCCCGGACCATAATCGTGTTGAAATAAACGACCATTTGTTTGTTCATTTTTTTATTTTAGGAGGGAACTGCATTGCGTACGACTTATATGGCGAAACCGAATGAAGTAGAGCGGAAATGGTACGTTGTCGACGCAGCTGGCAAAACGTTAGGCCGCTTAGCCAGCGAAGTAGCGGCGCTGTTGCGCGGCAAACATAAACCAACGTTCACTCCGCATGTTGACTGCGGGGATCACGTCATCGTCATCAATGCCGACAAAGTCGAACTGACAGGGAAAAAATTGACGAAAAAACTGTACTATCGCCACAGCTTATATCCAGGCGGTTTAAAAGTAAGAACAGCGTTGGAAATGCGCACAAACTATCCGGAACAAATGATCGAACGTGCCGTGCGCGGCATGCTTCCAAAAGGCAGCCTCGGCCGGCAAATGTTCAAAAAGTTGCACGTATACCGTGGAAGCGAACATCCGCATCAAGCGCAAAAACCAGAAGTGTATGAACTTCGCGGATAATTGACAAGGGAGGGTATTGATTTTGGCACAAGTACAATATTACGGCACAGGTCGTCGCAAAAGCTCGGTTGCCCGCGTCCGCCTCGTTCCAGGCGATGGACGCATCATCGTCAATAAACGAGACATTCGCGAATACATCCCGTCGGAAGCGCTCATCGAGATGGTGAAGCAGCCGCTCGTATTGACGGAAACGCTCGGGAGCTACGACGTGTTGGTGAACGTCCAAGGCGGCGGATTTGCCGGCCAAGCCGGCGCCATTCGCCACGGCATCGCCCGCGCGTTGCTTGAAGTCGATCCGGAATTCCGCGCAGTGCTGAAACGGGCCGGTTTGCTGACGCGCGATGCCCGCGTTAAAGAACGGAAAAAATACGGACTCAAGGGCGCCCGCCGCGCTCCGCAATTCTCGAAACGTTAATCGCACGATGTTCCAACCCAGCCGATTTGGCTGGGTTTTTTGCTTATTTCTGCCTTTCGCCTGCGCGTATGATTGTGAGCGATCGTTAGACACTACATCGTAAAGGAGCGTGAAAGACGATGACAGTCATCACTTCATTGGCGGAAAAAAGGCAGGAAAAGCAGCTTCGCTATGAACGGAACATGTTGCGCGAACTCTCCCTTGAGAAGTTGCGGACCAAAGCGCTTGAGCACTTTGTTCCGTTTTATACGGCGTATCGGATGTTCCCATCCGTTGTGGAGGAAGGCTGCATTGATCTGGCCATTGAAGCGTATTTGCTCGGCGCTCGCTACAGCCGATTCGGCTATTATGGGGAGCCTGCGGCCAGCGTACGCTGTCGATGTGCTCAAGAAGAAAAATATTTGATCGATACGCTGTTTGATTTTCTTTGCTTTTGGGGCCATATCGACAACGATTTCCTCAGCCAGTCGCTGTATGACGCGTGTGAACAATATATCGGCAACTGGTGGACGGAAGGATTTGAGCGGGGCAAAAAACGGCGTCGTCTAAAACTTCGCTGAATGAGTTCTATTCCCGCGCCTTGTCCCATATAAGATAGAGAAGGGAAACGTGCGGGAGGAGAAACAATGAAAGAAAAATGGAAGTGGCTGGTCGCTTTTGCTGCCGTCGCCCTTATGAGCACTTTGCTATTTCCGTCTTTATTTTCCGATTTGACATCAACAAAACCATGGAATCTCCCATTATCGGGGAGAATCATCGTATTGGACCCCGGCCATGGTGGGCCGGACGGCGGCGCCGTCGGTGGTGAGGCGGTGGAAAAGGACATCGCGCTCAACGTGGCGAAAAAGCTGCGCGATTATCTGCAGCAGCAAGGGGCGCTCGTCCTGATGACGCGCGAGACGGATCGGGACTTGGCCAGCCCGTCCACACGCGGCTACAGCCGACGGAAAACGGAGGATTTGCTCGAACGAACGGCTTTCGTCAATCGATCGAATGCCGATCTTTTCATCAGCATCCATCTCAACGCCATCCCGTCGCCGCGTTGGCGAGGGGCGCAGACGTTTTATTACGGGTCTTTCATCGAAAACGAGCGGCTGGCGAGATTTATCCAAGCGGAATTGCGGCGCAATTTGGAGAACACCCATCGACTGGCAAAAATGATTGATACCGTCTATTTGCTCAAGCATGCAAAAATCCCCGGCGCGCTTGTCGAGGTTGGGTTTTTGTCGAATCCCGATGAGCGAGAGCTGCTTGTGTCTGATGGCTACCAAACGAAGCTGGCCGCCTCGATTTATAAAGGAGTGCTCCGCTACTTTTCCAATGAACATACGCCTCGCGAGTAGCGGGGATTTTTTAAGGTCGGAACAGAGGAGAAAGATAGCCGACCGGCCTTGTTTCGCCAAAAGGAATTAGAAATTCCCCTTTTTCAACCGCGGGGACGTGCGGGAGCAAGTCAAACATGGCGGCCGTCTGCCGATTTATGGTATGATAACACGTAGAAATGACCATTGATTTGCAAAAGGGTTGGTGAATACGATGTTGACGGAAACTGAAGTGCGCGCCATTCTTGAAAAGATGAAAGATCCCTTTTTAAACAAAACGTTTAAAGAGACGAATGCCATTCAAGAAATCAAAATTAAGGAAGAGAAAAACCATGTCAGCGTGAAAATCGCGCTCGCCAAAACCGGAACGCCCGAGCAGCTTCGCGTGCAAACGGCGATCGTCGAGCAGCTGAAAGATGCGGGTGCTGCAACGGTCGGGCTGCGGTTCGCCGAACTGCCGCGCGATGTGGTGGAGAAATATAGCGAAAACAAGCAAAAAACGACGTATATCGCCATTGCCAGCGGCAAAGGTGGTGTCGGCAAGTCGACCGTTTCCGTCAATTTGGCGGTGGCGCTCGCCCGGCTCGGCAAAAAAGTCGGGTTGATTGACGCGGACATTTACGGGTTCAGTGTTCCGGACATGATGGGAATCACCGAGCGCCCGACGGTGAGGGGCGACAAAATCATCCCGGTCGAACGGTTTGGCGTAAAAGTCATTTCGATGGCCTTTTTCGTCGAGGACAACGCCCCGGTCATTTGGCGCGGCCCGATGCTTGGGAAAATGTTGAACAACTTTTTCAAAGAGGTCGAATGGGGAGACTTGGATTACTTGCTGCTTGACTTGCCGCCTGGTACGGGCGACGTCGCCTTGGACGTCCATACGCTCTTGCCGTCGTGCAAAGAAATTATCGTCACGACTCCGCATCCGACCGCTGCGTTTGTCGCTGCCCGCGCTGGGGCAATGGCGTTGCGCACCGAACATGAAATTATCGGCGTGATCGAAAATATGTCGTACTACGAGAGCCGGAAAACAGGGGAGCGGGAGTATGTCTTCGGCAAGGGTGGCGGAGAAAAGCTGGCCAAAGAGCTGCAAACCGAGCTGTTAGGGCAGCTGCCGCTTCAGCAGCCGGATTGGAACGACGACGACTTCGCTCCGTCCGTTTACGCAGAAGATCATCCGATCGGGAAAATTTATATGGATATCGCCCGCAAAATCGTTGCGAAATATTAATCGGTTTCACAAAAAGCGTCCGATGGCGAGAAACCGCCGATTAGAACGTTGGCGGGTTTCAGCGCACGGACGCTTTTTTGCTTGATTAACCTCCTCCGCCTTGTTGGTTGCCGGTGCTTTCTTCTCCCTCTCCCTCTCCCCCTTCCCCTCCGCCTTCTTCTTCTTGTTTTTCTCCGCCTTGCTGAACCTTTTCAGCTGCTTTCATCAACATATCTTGAATTTTCGCCTGATACAGCGGGCTGTTCAACGTTTCCGTGATCACCTTTTGCAAATGCTGGCGGAACTCTTTGCTTTTTAAGACATCGACCATGGCTTTTTCCATTTCTGGATCTTTTAAAATATCGATCATCAGCGCCTGGTAATCGGGATCTTTCATGAGCGCCTTCATCATTTTTTCATGTTCTGCTTGCAGCCCTTTGGCAAAACTTTCAGCGAATTTCGGGTCTTTTAACGCACTTTCCCAGAACTTTTTTCCTTGATCGGATGTCAGCATTTGTTGCAGCGTTTCTTTTACAGCTTTTTGATCTATGACTAGTTGCTGCTTCATCTGATCTTCCGACATAATATCTTGAATCGCCTTTTTCCCCTCGTCGGTTTTTAAAATGTCAACAACCATCTTTTTCGTTTCGTCATAATCCGGGGGAGGGGGGCTGATTTCTTGAGGGGCACAGGAACCAAGAACGAGAAAACTGAGCAAGAGGAGCGGTAGGCATTTGTTCATGAAAGTGAGCTCCTTTCTGCAAAAATCCCTCACCCTTAATATGAATGTTGGCGAAAAAAATATACATGGGGGAGATCGGAGCTGGCTTTTTCACAAGGGCGCTGGTAAAATGGTAAGCGGGTTATGCTGAAATGATGGAGGATGAAGCTGTGAACAGCCGCAAATGGGTGCGTTTATTTTTATCGACGCTGCTGATCGGCGGCATCGCCACGGCGGCCGTCGGCATTGTTTTCAACTGGGAAGAATTCGGGCGCTTGCTGTTGCGCCTGGAAATGGTCGAATTTATGGCTGTTTTGTTATGGCATATCGGTGTTGGCTTTATTTTCAGCGTCATCAGTCAGGCGGGGTTTTTGGCTTATTTAACCGTCCACCGGTTCGGGCTTGGCATCTTCCGTTCGCTATGGAACGCTGTGCAGGTTGTTTTGATCATGTTCGTGCTGTTCGATTTAGTGTATTTCCGCTACATGGCGTTTGCGGACAAGGGCGATTCAATCATTCCGTATCTATTGACCGCATTGTTCATTTTGGTGGTTGGTCTCGTTGTTGCCTACGTCAAGAGCGCACAGACGAACAAAGGGGCGTTCGTTCCGGCTTTGTTCTTTATGGTCGTCGTTACGGTCATTGAATGGTTTCCCGTGTTGCGCATCAACGACCGTGATTGGCTGTATTTGATGTTGATTCCTTTATTAGTATGCAATGCATACCAGCTTCTTATACTGCATAAATTGACAGGCGGCGCGAAACAATAAAGAAAGCAAGGCGCCGCCTGTTTTCTTATGGCAGCCGCGAAAAAAACGGCGTGTTCGCCAAAAGCCAATCATTCCAATTGGCGGCTTGTCTGCCGCCGCAATCCAAGCGCAACGGCGCAGGCCGCTGTCGGAACGTGTCACTCGATCCCGCGGCTTTCGGCTTCGCCATTCGCCAACAGCTCGGAGAGGTTGACGTTTTTGTAGCCGTTTTCTTTCATGGAAGCGATAATTTTCGGCAGCGCTTTGGCTGTCTGTTTTGCCGAATCAGATGCGTGAAGGAGCACGATATCGCCCGGTTCCAGGTCCCTCGTGACGTTCTCAACAATTTGGTCTGTCCCAGGGTTGAGCCAGTCTTTCGAGTCAATGCTCCAATGGACGACAGTGTAGCCGAGGGACTGAGCAACCTTTAACACATTTTTGTTGAAGTTCCCCCCAGGGGGGCGCAGCAGCTCAACCTGTTTCATTCCCAACATGTCAAACACTTTTTTCGCCATTATTAAATCTTGACGGATTTTGGCGTTCTCAAGTTCCGTATAGTTGACAAAGTTATATCCCATACTGCCAATCTCATGCCCCTCCTCTTTGATCCGCTTCACCACGGCTGGATGGCGTTCGGCCCATGAGGCGGATAAGAAAAAGGTCGCGTTTTGAATCCCGTGCTGCTTCAAGACATCCAAAATTTTGTCTGCATTCTCATCTCCCCAGCTGATATCGAACGTCAACGCCACCTCATTGCGGGCGTTGTCCACTTTATATACCGCCTTCGGCCCAGAAGGAAGCGAAAAAACTGGACGGTTCATTTCATAAGCGTACAAGACAACGGCGGTGAAAAAGGCGGAGCAGATAATAATGAGAACTTTTTTCAGCGTCCGTCCGTTCAACGCGTAAAACATGACATCGGCCCCCTTTTTTGCATTGTAAAATCGTTGTCCTCATAACATCTTATGCGGACAGCCATGGCGGTTATGAAACTTATTTGCCAGTCCTCTTACCGTCGAAGAGATGGAGGAAGCCTAAAGGAACGGTCTGGCGTCGGTTCCTGAAATTCCCTTAAAAAAGATATTGCATTTTTGATTGGTAAGTGGTATATTAAAAATCGTCGCTAATCGGACAGAGTGTTCGATAGCGGTGAGTGACGAAAAGCAACGGAAAAGATCTTGACAAGAAAAAAGAGGCATGTTAGTATAAAAGAGCTGTTTGCAATAGGAAGCTTCAACTATTCTTTAGTTCAAGACTGCAAATCAGCAGAGAAGTTGTTTCAATGCAGCAACTTTGCGCCTGTGTCTTCTAGTGAATTCGGGGGAATTGGGTTCCTCGGCGCAAGACTGCAACGAAGCAAGTTCAAGAAGAGGTCTCGTTCCTTGAAAACTGAACGAAACGAAGCGCGACGAAAAGCGGAGGTCCGCGGGTCGCCGCGACGGGCAAATGTTCTTCACCCGCAGGGGTGCTTGCACCCCGAGGGGGAAGGTTATTTGACCCCGAGCGGCGGCGGACCGAAGCTAGACAATTCGAAAAGCTGAGGCCGCTTTGGCTGAAGCAAAAAGCCAATCAACTTTCTTTTGGAGAGTTTGATCCTGGCTCAGGACGAACGCTGGCGGCGTGCCTAATACATGCAAGTCGAGCGGACCGGATCGGAGCTTGCTCTGATTTGGTCAGCGGCGGACGGGTGAGTAACACGTGGGCAACCTGCCCGCAAGACCGGGATAACTCCGGGAAACCGGAGCTAATACCGGATAACACCGAAGACCGCATGGTCTTTGGTTGAAAGGCGGCCTTTGGCTGTCACTTGCGGATGGGCCCGCGGCGCATTAGCTAGTTGGTGAGGTAACGGCTCACCAAGGCGACGATGCGTAGCCGGCCTGAGAGGGTGAC